>JACFNA010000134.1 GCA_019455085.1 Chitinophagaceae bacterium | reverse complement strand
TTTATGTACAGATTAGCTCGATACTTCTCCTAGCACATCAAAATATTAATTAGCCGATTCTTCTCATAATACCATGGTTTTAATTAAAGAATGAATAGTTTTTTGTCTTTTGTAACATTCTATACTGAGGCTTGAACTAAATTGAATGCTACCGATTGCTTGAATTTTTAACTTTCCGTTAGCAATATATGGTGGTTTAATTTTAGCAAAAAAATAATACGTTAGAATTTATTCAATAAATATAATAATCATAAAATGATATCTATTGCTTTAGATTAATTTTTGATATTATCTTATAATTCTTCGTTAAATTAACATTTTTACGAAAAAAATATGTTTTTATCCGCTTATACCATAATTACTCCGGTTATATCCGTTTTTAACCAATAAAACATTCCTTACCTGTTATTTGTTCAGAAACCAATACAGTAACTTGTTGCCTTAAAAAACCGGAAGTACAATCGGATACTTCTTTAGCCCGGTATTCATATACCACTCCTTTTCCCGGCAAAACAAGAAGTTACCAGATTGTCAGTACCTCCAGGTATTTACAGAGGGTTGTCACTCTGAACAGTAAAATAATTCGAGAAGCTTAAAATCTCTATTGTCCGATTAAGTTGCGTTAAAGCCCACTGGGCTTAGGTTTTATATTTATTGGCTTTAGCCACATTTTAAATAATTTAACCGGACAATGATAGCTTAAAATAAAAGAAAGATACCTATACAGGCATAGACCATCCGGGAAATAATCATCCCAAATCTATCTGCGTGTTGTCGCCCACATTCAGCGAGCGGGTTTCACCAATGATCTCTGTATCGCTCCCAATCAAAGAAGTGTCTAATACCACATCATATAATTTAGAAAACGATCCTATGATGGAATCCTTTATGATAGAACTATGGATTACAGTGTTTTCGCCAATCGTTACGTGAGGGCCGATAATAGAATTCTTAATATCGCAATGCTCCGAGACACTCACCGGTGGAATAAAAATACTATTCTCAAACTTGCTTGAATCGGAAATAGTACCCCCGAATTTTTGCAGAAGTGTGGAATTAGATTCCAGCAGAGATTCTTTCCGTCCACAGTCGAACCAGTTTTCAACCCTGAATGCCTTAAAATGTGTACCTGCCTGAATCATGCACTGAAGCGCATCAGTAAGATTAAACTCATCGTGGCTCATGATGCCTTCCTTAATGATAGTATTAAGGCAGGCGAAAAGTCTTTGTGAATCTCTTATCTTGTATAACCCTACAAGTGCCAGGTTCGACTTCGGTATAGAAGGCTTCTCCACTACTCTTGTAATCATATCCTCCTCATTGACCTCCGCCACTCCAAAAGTGCGAGGGTCGTCCACCCTCTTTACACCTAACATGGAGTGCTCAGAACTCAGTACAGCCCTCAAATCATATTCACAAATAGTATCACCCAGTGTGATGAACACTTCATCATCTCCAATAATACTTCTGGTAAGATTCACTGCATGTGCCGTTCCCTTACGTTCGTTCTGAAAAATAAAGTGCGATTGTATTTGTGGGTATCGCTCTCTTACGTAATCCTGAATCTTCTCTCCGAGGTAGCCTATAATAAAAACAAACTCATGGATTCCTGCAGCGTATAACTGGTCAATGTTGACACTAAGAATGGTTTTCCCTGCGAGTGGTATCAACGCCTTTGGCTGTGTATAGGTATGTGGCCTCAGCTTAGTGCCGGCTCCTGCTACAGGGATGATGGCCTTCATAGTTTTGATTCTTGTTTGTTAAAAATCAGACGGTGAATATAGCAAATGTTACTGAAATCAGGTAGCAAATCGCCCACACTATTTTCACTGGTCTTCCCAGTTTCCATTATAACTTTCAGTAAGTTTGCTTCAAATAATAACATCAATGGATACACAACTGTTTGACATCATCAACAAGGAGCTCAACCGCCAGAGAGAAGGACTGGAATTAATAGCCTCAGAAAACTTCACTTCAGTACAGGTAATGAAAGCTATGGGAAGTGTGCTGACCAATAAATATGCAGAAGGATATCCGGGCAGAAGATACTACGGGGGTTGTGAGTATGTGGATGAAAGTGAGCAGTTAGCCATTGACAGATTAAAAAAAATATTCGACTGTGAATATGCGAATGTACAACCTCACAGTGGCGCTCAGGCCAATGCAGCCGTGCTACTCGGCATCATCAATGCAGGAGACAAAATTCTGGGACTGGATCTCAGCATGGGGGGCCACCTCACTCATGGTTCGCCCGTAAACTTCTCCGGCAAGCTGTATGAAGCTCATTTCTACGGTGTCCATAAAGACAGCGGACTGGTAGATTACGACATGATGAGAGACCAGGCACTTAAGCACAAACCTAAAGTAATCATCTGTGGTGCCAGTGCCTACAGCCGCGACTGGGACTATAAGCTCATCAGATCCATAGCCGACGAAATTGGCGCCTTCGTAATGTGCGATATGGCACACCCTGCAGGCCTGATTGCCAAAGGACTGCTGGACAGCCCCTTTGAACATTGTCACATCGTAACCTCCACCACCCACAAGACACTTCGCGGGCCTCGTGGCGGCATCATCCTCATGAAGAAAGACTTTCTTAACCCAATGGGACTCAAGACTCCCAAAGGAGAAATCCGCATGATGAGCCATGTACTTGATATGGCTGTATTTCCGGGTACACAGGGAGGGCCACTCGAACATATTATTGCAGCTAAAGCCGTTTCGTTTGGGGAAATTCTGAGCGATGACTTTACCGCTTATGCCAGACAAATACAAGCCAACGCAAAAGCAATGGCCAAAGCCTTTACCGACCTGGACTATCACCTTATAAGCGGAGGTACGGACAATCACCTGATGCTAATCGACCTGAGAAACAAAAATATCACCGGGAAAAAAGCACAGGAAACGCTTGACAGAGCAGGCATCACACTCAACAAAAACGCAGTGCCCTTCGACGACAAAAGCCCATTTGTAACATCAGGGGTGAGGGTGGGTGTGCCCGCAGTAACTACACGCGGTCTAAAGGAAAAAGATATGCCAGTGATTGTGGGAATGATCGATAAAATCCTGATGGATCTGGACAATGAATCGCTAATCAACGCTGTGAGAAGCGAAGTGAAAGAATTTATCGGTGGATTTCCGCTCTATCCTGAACTATCCTAAAATACTTCTATACACCTGACTTAATCATAAACAATAAACTGAACTAAATATATGATTCAGCGTATTCAAACCATTTGGTTGTTTCTGGCAGCAATCGCCACCTTTCTTTCAATTGAGTTTGCATTTTACGTAAGCCCCGACGGAGGAAGCGTTTCCGCAACCGACAATAATCTGATTATTCTGATTCTATCTGCCGCACTGGGTACAGGCATTCTGATTTCTGTGTTCATGTTCAAACAGAGGAAGCTGCAGATTCGCCTGGTGATACTTTGCGCGCTTCTGGAGTGCCTTGTGATTTTTCTTTATATGCGGCAGACAGGCCAGTATGTAAATGGTAGTTATACACTGGCAGCCATACTGCACCCAATTATCCTGGTATTGCTCTTCCTGGCTATCCGGGGTATTTACAAGGATCACAAGCTCATAAAAGACAGCAACAGGCTACGATAAACCATTATCAAAAGAGGACGAAAGGCAACCGCACCCCAGAAGGTTTATGAGTCTGCTTTATTTTCCATTTCAGGTACTTTTGTTAGCAGCCTGTTTTTGCATCTCCGGCGGAGTGCCCGGTTACCCGAGCACAATGGTTTCAACCTTCAGCAAATCATTATTACCCGCCAAGGATAATTTCAGTACCGGCATAAATACTCAGAAGATGAAAAAAATGGAAAACCATAATCCTGAATTCAGGCCGCTTCAAACAGTCAGGGGTGTCACCGGTGGTTCCGGACTGGTATATCACGAAAAAAAGCTCTACATATTATCAGACGATTCTGACTTTCTTTTCGGTTATAATCTGCATGGCAATCAACTCGAGAAAGTAAGCCTGAAGGATTCCGGCACGCCCGGCCAGGTAATGAAAAAACACCTCAAGCCTGATTTCGAAGCTATTGCAGCCACTCCGGATCGTTACTTCATCTTCGGATCAGGATCTGCCGAAAACAGATTTGATATGGTGGAGCTGGATGCTGACCTTAAGTTCATAAGCCGAAGCTCACTCTCCGCACTCTACCGGAACATAATGCACCAGACAGGAATCAATAAGCAGAATTTCAATATTGAGGGCGTAATAGTGAAGGGACCAGATGCCTACTTCTTCAATCGGGGTAATGGGCCGCAGAAACAAAACGGAATAATCATCGTAAAAAACTGGAGGGGCACCTCATACCAAATCGAAAAGTTTATCCCTATCGACTTACCAACAAGAGATGGTTTTGCTTTTACGTTCTCTGATGCAATTCTTCTGGAAGATTCCATTTACTTTCTGGCTACTGCCGAAAAAACAACATCAGTATATGATGACGGCGAAATACTTGGGAGTGCGCTGGGAGTTCTTGCCCTCCGCTCGCTTGAAATGACAGATTTTCACTTTCTCACAAAAGACTACAAACTGGAAGGAATTACTTTTCAATACAAACAGGCCGGCCGCCTGCACTTTCTAATATCTGAAGATGCAGATAACAGCGAAGGGGGGACTACACTCTTTCAACTATCACTTGAGGTAAGGTGACAACCTTCTATCCATTTCTTCTGCTGAATAATAAATCTACCATTGCTGCCCGGTTAAACTATTCAAAATGAAACTAAAGTTCTTGTGGAGCAAGACCTTCATAAAGGGCAGGGTAATATGCTTAGAACCCAAGCCTGGTGGCATTAGCTCAGCTTAGTCGGACAATTACACATAAATCTACATGTCCTCTTCCTTAAGCCGGATAGTCCTCTTTTCAATTTTTGTAATAGCGCCAAGTGATATGGTGCTCGTCTGCTCACTATATAAAACCCAACCGGAATCGTGGATACTCGACACTGTAAACACCTCGTTTTTCAGGCCTTTTAGCTCCTCCCGTACAGGGAGTGCTCCACCTGTTTCCTTTGCTATCATGGACATATAATCAAAAACACTGTTCTCCAATTGGGCTTCATCTACTTGTTGCAAAGCCGTGAGTACAAAAAGCGCATCCTCCGGGTAAATATCTTTAAGCTCTACAACCAGCCTGGCGTCAAAAGGCTCAGAGCCTATGATATTGGGCACCTTCAGCTCCATCTCTACCGGATTATTCAATAAATATTTCACTCCAAAAAACATGTGGAGTTGTTGTATATCCTTAATCACTACAGATTCTATTGCTTCTTTAGTCGAATAAAGTTTCCTGACGGCTTCTGCTATGGGATTACCCTTAGTATCTCCATTCATTCCGGCCAACACATCTATAGCCTTATCTATCCTGTCTCTAAGCTCCTCCCAATTGACTACTTCCATAAAAGCACCCATCTCATCTGTCTTATATACGATCCTGACATTTCCGCTTATTTCCAACAATTTCTGCCGCAACACATCATCAGCCCGGGTTCCCACAACATTTGAAACCCATTGTAGCGTGTAGGAATTTTCTGTGGAGTCCAGCACTTTCAATGTCACTTCATAAGTTCCGGATTCCAATTCGGAAGTATCTGTCCCTTTGAAGCGCATTCTCTCATTTGTTATTATATACGTTTGTACCTCCCCTTTATTCCAGTAGGTGACAGCCTGCGCTGATGAATCTTCAACATTAATCTGTGCTGTAGCATTCACTGACCAGAGAAAGAAGAAAATGAATATCTGTGTGCTTATTAGTTTCATCGCGATTCTAAATGTAAATTGAGTAATAGGGCTTATTCTTTTAGACTTTTCAGAATCTCCAGAAGAGTTCTACCTTCAGTTCTGTTTTTGCTTTTCCATCAATTTTATCGAGCCCGCTGCCGATCGCTTCCCTGTCCAAATAGCGGGTTTGGGCGAGTCGGGCCCACAGGCTTACATCTTTAAAAAGATTGTATCTTAGATTAAGGTAGTATCGATAACCTTTACCATAGACCATGGGGATTGAATAGCTGTACAATACATCATTTTCATAGGTATAAATCCGGGTATCATAATTGTCAGTCTCAAAATATTGCAATCTTGCATTACCACTCAACCGCTTCATCACCGGTTTAAAGAGAACATCTGCATACATCATAAAACCCGAAGCCGACCCATACCACACATTTTCAGCCCGTGCCCGAAAGGTCACATCAGTACTAACCTTCACGCTTACATGTGCTCTTAAAGTCTGTCTGGAAATATTTTCTACTGAATTTGTTTTATTGCCATCTATGGTACGATTGATGCCTTTATTAGTAGTACGGTATCTTACATAGAACTGCGCCTGGCGGCTGGGTGTATAATAAATCTGGAGCATCATCTCAGTGCCTGTAGAAGGAGCATCTACTCTGTATCTCAGCCAGGGAAACTTAAAGACATCTGCATAGGCATCTATCCTCAACACATTATTAGGGCGGATATTAATTCCCGCATAAAGCCCATTCTCGTTACTCACTGTAGAAGACTGTGTGAAGGCGCTTCCGTACAACGAAAGATATCTCATAGAAATATCACGATGAAGCAGGCTTACATCTACATAACGGTTCAGACTTATGCCCACCCCATTGACCGTAGCGAAATTATTTCTGGAATCCATCGCTGTCTCCCCAAAGAAATGTGCATTACCCAGAGTATAACTATAATCAATAGAGTAATTGCCGGCATGTGCTCCAGGCGTAGCATACTTCTTATACAGTTCGCTACTTTTGATTACCGGTGTGGCGAAATGGTATTGCGCAGTATTAAACCCTATGCGGAATCTGGAGCTCGAGTATTGGAGATTCATTCCATAGCTGAATTGCTTCAAAAGACGTTGCCCATCAATCTCAGACTGCGTGCGGTGATACCCTGATTGCCGGATGGACGACACAAAATCCAAAGTATCTGTTCCTGCGGTAGCATCCATATTTCTAAAGCTCATAAAGGCAGTAGCCTGCCAGTGTTTCTTCTCCAGCGTGATACCGGCTCCTCTATTAAACATCACCTCTCCTGCCGACACATAAGGTCGCAACTTCTCCCCCTGATGCTTTATGAAAAGTCCATCGCCGGGCCCGCTGAATGAAAGACTCTGCCACTGCACGAGCCCCTGCCCAAAATTCACTGCGAAGTCGCCGATGGCGATGGCCTTAATAATTCCAATATCCCGGACAAATAAATGAGCAGAATAAAAATCGAATCCATACTTCTGATTTCCTTTGAAAAACTGCTCGCCGGCATCCTTCTCTGCAGTGAGCCCATACTGAAGCTTATTTTTGAATCTATATTTATACCTGAGAAAATATTTATCAGGACTGCCCGGATAATACGACTTTCCTTCGTTGGGATCTCTCAGATACCCTTCTGATTTCTCGAGAATACGGGTGACACGCATCAGCAATGTATGCTCTCCTCCCTTAAACCTGCCTTTCAGCGAGCTGATACTTTCTGCCGAAGAGATACTTACAAACGGCAGCACTTTCCTGATAGTGGCCACATCCCACAATGGTATTGCCTGCAACTCGTAGATGCTCACAAAATTTCCAAACATCTGTCTGTACGAAAAAAAATGATCTATCTGTGCCGGAGTAAGCAAGTTCAATTTCTGAAGCGTCTCCCTGTCAACCGAATTCAGATTTAACGGATGGCGACTGAAATATTCAAGATCCTGAAGATAAGTGTCATCATCAGGACTTTCATCTTCATTATTAGCCGTCATTTCTTCCAGCCGATTTTCTATTTCATCAGGCAACTCGGTAGTCTGTTCCTGTTTAGGAGGTTTCTTCTTCTTTGTCTTTTGCGCAAAAGCAATGTGCGTGCAGAAAATCAGCAATAATACCGCAAACCCATATTTAGATACCCTCCTCATTTTTTCTTCTTTGCGGGTTGATAGATTACCATAATGCCGGGCGAAAAGCCCAACTGCTGATGATAACTTACTGACAGGTCTAAACGTATTTCGTCAAAAGAAACGCCTGCTGCACCAAATGGTGATTTGGTAAGGCTCTGCATGCCTGCCCGTGCAAAGAAGCGATCGTCGAACTGGTAAAATACACCTGCTGTCACGTTTATATCTTTATTCTCCTCCTTTTCAATAGTGGCGCTCACAATCACATTCTCTGTCGGCTCATATCCAATTCCCAAACGATAATTTGATGCCAGCTTTTCATCCTCCGATTTGGAGATATATCCTCCTACGGGATTATAAATTTCAATGCCGGCCGTTAGTTGATCAGATATACGGGCAATAGCTCCAATCTGAAAAGTGACTGCTCCGCCCTGCTGATATGCCGGTACACGGTAGGAATAATAATTGAATCCTGCCCCCAGGCTAAAACTGCTTCCCAATGAGCGCGCATAGGCTAATCCAATCTGGTATTCATTAAAATTTTTGTATCCGAAATAACCGGCTTCTACCCCAAAATTCCCCAACTCTGTAGGCACCACGGCCACTCCGCTATAATAATTAGTCTCTTTGAGCATATAGCGGGTTTCGGCAAGCACACCTGCTGAAAAAGCCTTTGCAAATGCAAGCGCCGCAGTATTGTGCGTAAAAGAAAAGGCGTCATTATGCTTCTGCGAATAACTGTTTAGCATCAGATAGGATGCTGATACAGACTGTTTTACCGACTGTGCGTGGGAACAAT
>JACFNA010000133.1 GCA_019455085.1 Chitinophagaceae bacterium | reverse complement strand
TGAAAACGAGACCGAGTCCATCTCCAATATCCATTAGGCCGGCATTTTCTTCACCTGCTTTTACCAGTAGCCGGCTTCCTTCTCTCGGTAATGTCTTTAGCCATTTGATACTGTTCTTATAACTACAGTGCTCACTCCACATTACCGAGTAGGCACTTATTTCATTGAAGTTGGGATTTCGGCCGAGGATTTCTTTAATTTTTTCGTATTCGTCTTCTGTGAGCCCTAATTGAATTGCAGTAGATACAGTTACTTCCATGGATAAAAAAAATATGCGCAAACTTACGACCTATATCTCCATCGTTCTCATAATTCAATGTGATAATTTTAACTAACTTCCCACATTCTAAAAATCTATTGCGTGGGCTATCTGCTTTTCTTCATTTATCTGACGGCCTTTTGTATCCTTCTTCTGCGCTTTCCTTTTTTCAGGAATTCCGGCATTTCGGCAAAATGGCTGGTGGGCTTGTTCTTGTGCAGGGTAATAGTAGGCATGGTTCATGCGTATATCGACCTGAATGTATTAACAGTTTCTGACACTGTAGGAGTGTATAATTATGCATTGAGGCATTATGATATGCTTCTGTCTGATCCGATTGGCTTTTTTACTGATCTTTTTAAGAGTCAGTATGGAGAAAATTATGGAGAAGTATTTGGAGTGCATCAATCATATTGGAACAATCTGAAACTTAATTTTCAGATTAAGGTGGTAGCATTATTTGATCTGCTGAGTTTTAAGAATTTTTATATCAATGCGCTGCTGTTTAATATGTTGGTCTTCTTTGGGGCAGTGGGGCTGTTCAGGGCACTGGATGGACTGGTACCGGGAAAGAAATGGTTGTTGATTCTAGGGGTATTTCTTTTTCCATCAGGATTGTATTTTACTTCAGCGATTCATAAGGATGGGTTTGTCTGGCTGGCTATAGGATTCATAGCCCTGGCACTCAGGAAAATTGATGATGAGGGATTTACCATTAGAAGGATAGTCACGATTATGGCTTCACTACTTTTGATTTTTGCATTACGGAATTATGTGGCTTTGATAATGGTTCCTGCTTTATTTGCTTATGGGCTGGGATGCAAATGGAAACAACTGGCCGGATGGGCTTATCCGGTCGTATTCCTGCTATGCGTCATTTTGTTTTTTGGCCTCAGGTATTTGATTCCTTCGGCTGATTTTCCCGCTATCCTGATTGACAGGCAGCATGCATTTATGGAGATACCGACCGAGGGGACTACAAAATTACCCATGCCCGACATGACACCTGATGCGCTGAGTTTCGGCAGGGCATTGATTCCTGCGGTAAATCATAGTTTTTTTCAGCCGTTTATTCTTACTAACAGGCAATTGACAATGGTGGGGTTTGCAATGGAATTGCTTCTGGTGCAATTGCTTTTTCTACTTTTTCTCATCAGACGGGTGAAATGCAGCCATTTACTTCCGGGTTTCCTCATTTTTATAAGCCTTGTCAATTTGTTACTTATCGGATATATAGTCCCTTATCCCGGGGCTATCGTCAGATACCGCAGTGTCTTCCTGAACCTGCTATTTATTGTATTGCTGATGAGGGTAGATTTCAGATATTTTCTGATGAAATTGAATATTATAAAAAATAATATGTAACTAATTCAACCGTCATGTGTATATTTTTCTGAAAAATTCCTGAAAAAAATATTTTTTATTTCCAATTTTTCACTTTTTTTGTGTTCAAATTTGAAAAATACATGAACACATTAAGGCATAACGCAATATTAGATTATTACGTTCAGAACAAACTGGTTGATGGTCCGATATCAAAAAGGGTAACCTCATATTTTGGTGAAAACGTTTTTGACCTGAAGAAGGCTAAGAACTTCATGAGTGAAGAGGCGTTTAAAAGTATGGAGCAATCAATCCGGAGTCATACAAAGATTGACAGGAAGATGGCCGATCAGATAGCTTCTGCGCTGAAGAATTGGGCAGAATCCAGGGGAGTGACACATTTTACCCATTGGTTTCAGCCTCTGACCGGCTCTACTGCTGAAAAGCATGATTCTTTTTTTACTCTGAAACTTGATGGAAGTGCAATTGAGGAATTTGACGGCGCGGCACTTATCCAGCAGGAACCGGATGCTTCTTCGTTTCCAAGTGGAGGACTCCGTGCCACCTTTGAGGCGCGCGGATATACAGCATGGGATCCATCATCTCCTCCATTTATAATGGAAATGAGGAACGGTAAAACACTTTGTATTCCCACCATTTTTGTTTCTTATACCGGAGAATCGCTGGATGCCAAGACGCCACTACTCCGTTCAAGGGCAGCAATTGACAAGGCTGCAACCGATGTGTGCCAGTATTTTGATAAAAATATAACTTCAGTTTCCCAGACACTCGGTTGGGAGCAGGAATATTTTGTAATTGATGAAGCCATTGCCGGAGCCAGACCAGATTTGATCATGACCGGCAGGACGGTTTTTGGCCATGCACCTGCAAAAGGCCAGCAGTTGGAGGATCATTATTTTGGAGCCATCCCTGAAAGAGTATATGCTTTTATGAGGGATTTTGAGGAGGAAGCCTACAAATTAGGTATTCCGCTGCGCACAAGGCACAACGAGGTGGCTCCCAGCCAGTTCGAGTGTGCGCCTATTTTCGAAGAGGTTAATCTGGCTGTAGATCATAATATTCTGCTGATGGATGTGATGACCCGTGTGGCAAAGAACCACAAACTGGTGGTGTTGCTGCATGAAAAACCCTTTGCAAGAATTAACGGAAGCGGCAAACATAACAACTGGAGCATGTCCACAAACACAGGAGTTAACCTTCTGGCTCCCGGGAAGACCCCTAAGACCAACCTGATGTTCCTGACCTTTTTTGTGAACACAATTAAAGCAGTACATGATTATGCGGATATCCTCAGGGCAAGTATTGCTTCTGCAGGTAACGATCACCGTCTGGGTGCGCATGAGGCACCACCGGCAATTATCTCGATATTCATTGGAGACTATCTTACCAAAATACTCAATGAGGTAGAGAAGAGGGTAGGAGAAAGATTTGACGAGCAGGACGAGGCGATGTTAAAGCTCGATATTCATAAGAATATACCTGAATTGTTGCTTGACAATACCGATAGAAACCGGACTTCTCCATTTGCCTTTACAGGTAATAAGTTTGAGTTCAGGGCTGTAGGGTCTTCTGCGAATTGTGCAGTACCCATGACGGTGCTTAATACTATTGTAGCAGATACACTGGTAAAATTTAAGGCGCAGGTAGATGAGTTGATTGAAAAGGGAGAGAAGAAAGAAATAGCCATAATGCAGGTGTTGCAGAAATTTGTGGTGGAAAGTAAAGATGTGCTTTTTGAGGGTGATGGCTATAGTAGTTCATGGGAAAAGGAAGCGCTCAGGAGAGGACTGGAGAATGTCAAGGATACCCCCAACGCGTTGGATGCGCTTGTAACCGAAAAGGCTATTCGTTTATTTGGTGCGCATAAAATCTTTACCCGAAATGAATTGGGTGCGCGGCATGAAATTCTGTTGGAAAACTACATCAAGAAGATTCAGATAGAATCGCGTATTATGGGTGAGATGTCCGGAACATTTATTTTGCCACCGGCAGTCCGTTACCAGAATACCCTGATCGAAAATATTAAAGGACTTCAGCACCTGGGTATGCCCGAAGCAGCCTATAACTCGCAGTTTCAGATACTCGCTAAGATTTCTGAACATGTCAACGGTATAAATACCAATGTAAAAGCGATGATTGAGGCAAGAAAGAAGGCAAATGTAATTGAAGATACACGCACTAAAGCTATCGCCTATTGCGAGGAAGTCAGAAGTTACTTTGACAAAATCAGATACCATGCCGATAAACTGGAGCTTTTGGTGGATGATGAGTATTGGAAACTGCCCAAATATCGTGAGCTGCTGTTTCTGAGATAGGCTCCCCTGTCTTTCTTACCCGGTTTTGTTATTTCCATCCCACAGTCATTTTAGTTAAATAAATGATAATGCATACTCATGTTTAAACCATTGAGAAAATTAGGTATCTATCTCTCATAACGTTTAAAAAAATCAAGAAATGAAAAAGCTATTATTATTGGGTATAACTGCTTTTGCGCTGACTATGGGCGTGAATGCGCAGGTACAAAGGAAAGTGGACTCCACTCAGAAAGTAATGAAACGGGCCGGTGATAAGAACATGATGGGGCAGTTGGACCTGACTGCTGACCAGAGGCAAAAAATGAAAGAAATAAACCAGGATCAGAAGCAAAAGGCCGAGGCTATCAGAAACAATGATGCACTTTCTGATGCGCAGAAAAAAGAACAGCTGAAAGAGTTGAATAAGAAAAGGCAGGAATCAGTGAATGCTATTCTCACCAAAGAACAGAAGGAAAAGATGAGCAGGAATGCAGACATGCGTAAGGATAAGGTGGCAGCAATGAAAGACAGGAAGGACCTTTCAAAAGCGAATGGTGACCGTAAGCAAATGAAAAGGCATGGAATGGAAGGAATGAAAAAGCTGAACCTGACACCTGATCAACAACAGAAAGTAAAAGAACTGAACCAGTCTCAGAAGCAGAAAGCCGATGCTATCAGAAATGATAACACACTCACAAAAGATCAAAAAGCCAGCCAGCTTAAAGAACTGAATAAAAACAGGCAGGAAGCCATGAAATCAATTCTTTCAAAAGATCAGCAGGAGCAATGGAAGGAAATGAAGAAAGGCAATGGCAGGAAAAACCAGGGAAATAAGCAAGGCCAGGTGCGCAGGCGCGCTTAACTTTTTAAGTTACTTAACCGAAGAAATAAGACACCACATACCTCAATCAGCCACTCGCTCTGTAACCATCGTTTCAAACTGCACCGAATGCTTACCTCTGAAACGTGTTATGGGGCGAAGGCTTTTTATTGTCCGGCTTTAATGCTTCCGGAACCAGTGATTTTGGTATCAGGAAGAGAGGGGTTTCCCCAGTAAAGAATATTACCTGAGCCCAGACTGGTAGCACGCAGGGTGTTGCTTGCAAAAACCTTCACATTTCCGCTTCCTGTAGTTTTTACTTTTGCTGTTTCGGATTTAAGATCCATGGCATCGATATCACCCGATCCGGTGAGATTCATTTCCACATCTTTGACAAAACCGGTGAGCGTAAAGTCGCCCGATCCGGTGCCGGTAACTCTAAGGGCCGGTGCATCTATAGCAAGTTGCATGTCGCCTGAGCCAGAGGTGGTGACAGAGATTGTCTGGTTGCCATTAATAATTCCTTTGCAATTCACGTTGCCAGATCCTGAAGTTGAAATTTCGGAAATTGTCGGAAAAGAAACCACTACCTGAGTACTGTTTTTTCCTATCCTTTCTCCTTTTCTGAATTGTACATTTAGTATGCCGTCTTTTACCTCAGTAACCACCAGGGGAGCAATATTTTCATCAGAAATTACTTTCACGCCGGTAGTAGATCCCGGTTGCAGGAGCAGGTCGATAGATGCAGATAAGGTGATTTTTTCAAAATCGGTAACACTCCTTTCTTCCTCAATAATGTTACCGTTTCCCTGAACCATCCCGCAGCTCTGAAAGAGAAAAGCAGCAAGAATAAGTGTGCATAAATTCTTCATTTTTTCAGCTTTTATGTTGTAAATGTAATATACATACTTCATTAATCTGTCTATCTTCGCACCCCATGACAGAAAAAATTATAATACTGGATTTTGGATCACAATATACCCAGTTGATTGGCCGCGCAATAAGGGAAGCCAATGTGTATTGCGAAATAATCCCTTATAATCACGCTTTTGATTTATCTCCGGATATTCGGGGCATTATTTTGTCCGGATCACCATTTTCAGTCAATGACAGCAATGCATTAGTAACTGATACAAAGCGATTTGCATCTTTACCCCTGTTGGGAGTGTGTTACGGTGCACAGTTGTTGGCAAAAGAAAATGGTGGTAAGGTCGAAAAAAGCGATAAGAGAGAATACGGCAGGGCGAGGTTGAAAGTAGAAAAGCATGAAGGGCTTTTTGAAGGAATTGCCACTGACAGTGAAGTGTGGATGAGCCATAGTGATACGATTATGGAACTACCTTCCAGATTTGAGGTTACTGCATCCACCACGGATATTCCCATTGCAGCTTTCCAGGCTAAGGGGCTGTCGCACCCTGTATTCGGACTACAATTTCATCCGGAGGTATATCACTCGGCAGAGGGAAAAAAGATACTGAAGAATTTTCTTATAAATATCTGTGGGTGTAAGGCAGACTGGACACCTTCGCACTTCATTTCTGATAAGGTTGCAGAGATAAAGCAGCTAGTGGGTAACGGCCATGTAATAATGGCACTGAGTGGCGGAGTGGATAGTACGGTTGCGGCTACGCTGATACATAAGGCTATAGGAGACAGGCTGCATGGAATCTTTGTGGATCATGGCCTTATGCGGAAAGATGAGCATCAGGAAGTGTTACAGATTTATCAATATATGGGGTTGAATGTGAAAGGGGTGAATGCAAAAGAACTTTATTACAGCCTTCTTGCCGGGGTCACCGATCCTGAGAAGAAACGCAAAATTATTGGGAAGACATTCATTGATATTTTTGATAAAGAAGCTTCACAGGTAAAAGGAGTGGAATTCCTTGGGCAGGGTACCATATATCCGGATGTGATTGAATCCGTTTCTGTACATGGGCCTTCCGTAACTATTAAGTCGCACCACAATGTAGGAGGACTGCCTGACACGATGAAGTTGAAGCTGGTAGAACCCCTGCGTATGCTTTTCAAAGATGAAGTGCGGAGAATTGGAAAGGAACTTGGAATTCCGGACAATATTCTGAATCGGCACCCATTCCCGGGTCCCGGACTGGGTATAAGGATTCTGGGTGAAATTACAGGCGAAAGAGTCAGGCTGTTACAGGAAGCTGATGATATCTTTATTAAAGCTTTGAAAAATTCCGGTTTATATGCAACGGTTTGGCAGGCAGGGGCTATCTTGTTACCTGTAAAGAGTGTAGGGGTGATGGGAGACGAACGTACCTATGAATCTACAGTGGCTTTACGTGCTGTAACTTCTGTAGATGGGATGACGGCAGACTGGGCACGGCTCGACTATGATTTCCTGGCAGAGGTGAGTAATAATATTATTAACAGAGTGAAGGGAATTAACCGTGTAGTGTATGATATCAGCAGCAAGCCGCCTGCCACTATTGAGTGGGAATAAATTTGAGTATATTACAACCGAATGATCAGAAACATTTTTTTCTTATTGTTGGTAAGCCTGGCCGGTCTGAGAGGTTTTGCGCAGGATGAGCAGACAATTCAAAAGACTTTTAATGTAGCTATTCTGGCTCCGCTATATCTGGATTCTGCATTTACGGGAGGTACAGAAACTTCATTACCCAGAGTGGTATTACCCGGACTTGATTTTGTACAGGGAGCCGAAATTGCACTGGATACCCTGAATACAGATGGCAGGCAGTTACGCGTACACATTATAGATACGAAGGCTGAACCACGGAATATCGATTGGCAGTTGCAGTATGGCGGCCTTGATAAGATGGATATGATAATTGGCTCCGTGAGGGAGCCTGAATACAGCAAGCTCTCTGCATTTGCCACAATCAATCAGATTCCTTTTATTTCGGTGACCTATCCCAATGATGGAGGTGTGAGGAACAATCCTTTTACGGTAATTGTCAACAGTACATTGAGGACACACGTAGAGGGTATTCATAGTTTCATCGTACAACAGTATGGTACAGAACAAATAGTAATGTTTCGCCAGAAAGGTGATAAGACAATTGAGAATTATTTTATGGCAGCCAATACCCTTCACGGCAGTCCACTGCTAAAGGTGCGGTCACTTGAAATTGACAGTATTACCCCGGCACAGTTAGGAATGCTCATTGATACGACCAAACCGGCAGTTATCATCGGAGCCAGTCTTAATCAGGATTTCGCACTTAATCTGGCAGATGCCTGTGCGGCTTACAAAAATTACGGTAAGATAAAACTTATTGGAATGCCCAATTGGGAAGGGTTTCGCGGACTCTTTCAGAAAGACAGGTATTCAGGATTCCCTATCTATTTTTCAACACCCCATACAGATGCCGGACGGAATGTGTATGCTGATTACCTGGATAATATTTACTTTACGAGGTACAGAGCCAAGGCTTCTGATATGGCCTACAAAGGCTTTGAGTCAGCCTTTTACTTTATCAATATCCTCACACACTATCCGGGCGAAGTTCTGGAGAACCTTAACCATAAGGAGTTTGCCCCATTTCACGACTTCAATTTTGTAGCTGAAGACCTTGACAGAAACTCTTTTACAGATTATTTCGAAAACAAGAGGATTTCTATTGTGCAGATTCTGAATGGCAAAGTAGTGGAGAAATGGTAGCGCGATTTATTTAACTTCAAAGTCTGTAGTTTGATAAATGGGCTTGCCATCTGCTGAGATGCCCTGCACTACGACAATGTATTTTCCCTTATCATCGCCGGTATAGAAATCGATTTTGCTGTTTGAGGATGAATCCATTCTGATATCAGGTTCCCAGAGCAATAACTGCCTGAAGTCTGGAATACGACTCCTGATGTGCTCAGTGAATGTGTAGTCTGCTTTAGGGAAACCTGTAGCATGTTGCCATCCTATGAAATCCACAACCACATCGTTGGTATTTAGCTCAAAGCCTTCGAAGTTATGGTTGTATGTGGTGAACGACATTAT
>JACFNA010000421.1 GCA_019455085.1 Chitinophagaceae bacterium | reverse complement strand
CTATAGAAATTCTGGGGTTAGTCATTTTCTGGATAATATCTCCTGCCCGATTCATTGCCAGCAATGTTAGAAATAAAGCCAAAGACGGGAACACAATTAGCCACCATGCACGAATATTCTCCATCCCACGGGCCAGGATACTTCCCCATGAAACTGATTCAACAGGCAACCCAATGCCCAGAAAGGTAAGCGATGACTCAACAATAACTGCTGCTGAGATACCAAACACAAAAACAGTGATTAGGGGAGCAATAGCATTGGGAAGTGCATGAATGGCTAAAATGCGCAAATCGGAATAACCGAGAGCGTGTGCTGCCTCTATATATGGTTGTTGTTTAGCTTTTAGAATTCCCGCCCGTAATAATCTTGACATATCATTCCATGAGGTAAGACCAATAATTATTGCCAAGGATAAATAGGAAGGCTTAAATAAAGCCCCAAGTGCCAGAATAAGAACCAACCGTGGCAATGCCGTTATTAGCTCGGTAATACGTGTTATGAGGCTGTCTATTGGAAACACTACCTTTCGTTTAA
The DNA here is from genome assembly GCA_019455085.1 of Chitinophagaceae bacterium. Taxonomy (GTDB): domain Bacteria; phylum Bacteroidota; class Bacteroidia; order Chitinophagales; family Chitinophagaceae; genus Ginsengibacter. The sequence goes on along the minus strand of JACFNA010000421.1, from coordinate 573 downwards.
AAACCGAAATCATTTTTAACGCACGAATTAAAAGCCAGCCAGCAACCCCAATTACAATCAGGATTAAAATCCTTTTTGAGATTTCTAAAAAAATATTCTCTTGCTGATTAAACCTCTGAAGTTCATACGTATAAAAGTAAATAAATGGGATAGAAATGATAGAAATGACAATTGCCCCTATTGAAAGTTTCAACCCATTGTCTCCGTAATAACCCGAAATTCCTCCTGTAACAAGTGCAATTAATGCTGCCATGATCATTGCAAAGATGGCAGTGAATAAGGAGGTTTGCAGACCATAGATTAAGCCGGCAAGGACGTCCCTACCCAGATTATCGGTTCCGAGAAAATGCCTGAATCTGAATGGCAGATTTTCTGCCTTACCCTGATCGGTAATCCATATCTGACTGTCAAAAGGCGAAGTATAATCTGCATTCGGTAAATCAAGTGTGTGAGGTGAATACGTAACTAAAGGAAAAATAAAAAAGCCCTCTGCCTGTTTCCATTTTATTTGTTTGTAAAATATTCTTTCATTGTTTATCTGAATACTTCCAGAAGGATTAAATGCCGGGAAAC
>JACFNA010000132.1:2516-8873 GCA_019455085.1 Chitinophagaceae bacterium | reverse complement strand
AAACATTAATAATGAAAAAGAATAACTAACAGCTGCTGAAAGCGAATTTGAGAACAACATCAGGACGGGGGCTATCAGTGAATTTAATGGACAACAGCAACTCATTGACAACCTGAAAGTATTTATAAAAGCCGCAAAACAGAGAGATGAGGCTCTCGACCATATCCTGTTTCACGGCCCTCCAGGGCTCGGTAAGACTACACTCAGCAGAATTGTAGCACACGAACTCGGAGTCAACATCAGGGAAACCAGCGGGCCGGTAATCGAAAAACCGGGAGACCTTGCAGGATTGCTCACTAATCTGGAACCCAGAGACGTACTCTTTATAGACGAAATCCACAGGCTAAGCAATGTGGTAGAGGAATACCTCTACGCCGCAATGGAAGATTACCGGATTGACATCATGATCGATACCGGCCCCAACGCGCGAAGTGTACAAATAAATCTCAACCCCTTCACACTGATCGGCGCTACTACACGAAGTGGCCTGCTCACAGCGCCCCTTCTCAGCAGGTTTGGTATCAAGAGCAGGCTGGAGTACTACAACGCAGCCACACTGGAAAAGATCATCGTGCGCAGCTGCAGCATTCTGTCCACCAGCATCACCCCTGATGCGGCTAAAGAAATTGCAGGCCGCAGCCGTGGTACGCCAAGAATTGCCAATGGACTCCTGAGAAGAGTACGCGACTTTGCCCAGGTACTAAGCAATGGCACCATCGATATTGATATCACAAAACACGCACTCAGGGCATTGAATGTAGATGAATTCGGGCTCGACGAAATGGACAATAAGATACTAAGCGCCATCATTGAGAAATTCAAGGGCGGCCCCGTAGGCATTACCACGATTGCCACTGCGGTGGGTGAGGAAACGGGCACTATTGAAGAGGTCTATGAACCATTCCTGATACAGGAGGGATTCATTATGCGAACCCCCAGAGGACGCGAAGCTACTGAGAAGGCCTATCGTCACTTAGGCAAAGTACCTCCAACCCAATACGGTACTGCCGGCCTTTTTGATGTTTGATAAACTGAACTTTAACCAGATGGTTTACCTGATACCCACACTACTGGCTGAAGAGGCTACAGCAACAATCCCTCTTTATGTAATTAGCTGCCTTAAAGAATGCAAAATCATCTTCGCAGAGAACATACGCACCGCAAGGAGATTTATGAAAAAGATGGACTCCTCCATAGTGATAGATGATTTTGAATGGCATGAAATAGATAAGGAGGAGTCAAAGACAATTTCGGGCTTCCTCACTGCAGTGCATTCAGGAAAGAGTATTGCAATTATAAGTGAAGCAGGATGCCCGGGTGTGGCAGATCCCGGCCAAAAGCTGGTGTCCATTGCACAGGAAATGAAGATACAGGTAAAGCCACTCGTGGGCCCAAGCTCGATTCTACTCGCACTGATGGCAAGTGGATTAAACGGACAACACTTTACCTTTCACGGCTACCTGCCCATTGAATCTGCAAAACGGATAAAAAAAATCAAACAACTGGAAGAAGAATCTTACAAGAACCACAGCACACACATCTTCATCGAAACTCCATACCGAAACAACGCACTCATCGCAGATATTTTAAAAACATGTAAAGCGCAAACGCTCTTATGTATCGGTGCTGAGATTACCTCCCCGGAAGAATGGATTAAAACTATGGCAGTATCTGAGTGGAAACATCAGACAGTAAACCTGCATAAAAAAACCGCCATCTTTCTACTTGGCACCCGAAACTAATTTTTGATTACATCTCCCCGAAGACTAAGCGTGGCAGCAATCACAGCATAAGCCGGAGCGAGCACCCACCCGGCTATAGGTATCGCCAGCATCACATAAAACACCAAACCATTTCCAATAGCAAGCCCTTTACGCCGGTTAATAAATTCAATACTTTTCCTCACCCCAAGCCCTCTCCTCTCACTGGTATAATCCAGCATCGAGAATCCGAAATAATAGCACTCTACAAGAACAGAAATCACAGGGGCTACCCAACCCACCACCGGAATCATGCCCAACAATAACAGGGCTATTATAAGAAGCGTTTGCCAAAAAGCATTGCGCAGCGCTATTTTGATACCTCTAAACACATCCCTGATCAACTGTGAAAGACGAAAGGGATAGTCTTTTCCGGTAAGTAATGATTCGGTTTTCTCGCTCAGCAACGCAAACCAGGGTGCACCTGCTATCAGAAAAATATACTTGAACCATGAAAAATATAATAACAACACAAGTATGTAGAACAGCACTTTTCCAAACAAAATAAGATACCCAATGATCGCACTATGCTCACCTGATACCCAGTCTGACAATCCCAGCCTGGCTACCATCCATGTAAATAACTGTCCTGACCCTGACAATAAAAAGTAAATACTCACCAGAAAAAGTACCGCATATACAATTCCGGGCAAAATAATCCAACCCCAAAGTCTGTGAGTGCGAATAAACTGATGTGCCTCCAGATAAGAATGAAACGATATAGAAATCTGCCTGAACAACGATAAAAATTATTAGTTGCTAACAGGATATCTGATAAGACACCTGCTTTACCGAAATTAACTATTTACTGCTTTTTTAGCTCAGTCTTTTTCGTTACTTATTGTAAATATGAAACACAAAAAACTTCCTCGATCTTTTTATGAGAGAAACGATGTGCTTTTAATAGCCAAAGAACTATTGGGCAAAGTGGTGGTCACAAATATCAATGACCGTTATACTTCAGGGCGTATTGTAGAAACGGAAGCATACGTGGGACTGGTTGACAAGGCATCGCACAGTTATGGTGGTAAGCGTACCCCCAGGAATGAACACATGTATTCTCCTGCCGGCACAGCCTACATATATATCTGCTATGGAATACACCACATGCTGAATGTGGTAACAAATAAGGAAGGGAAACCCGATGCGGTACTAATCCGTGCCGTGGAACCTCTGAAGGGTATTGATATTATGCTGGAAAGGACAGGGAAAACAGTCCCGGACCATTCACTCACGCGCGGACCGGGAAACGCAGGTAAAGCGCTGGGGATATTTAAACACTTAAGCGGCATATTTTTACTTGATAACCAGATATATCTGGAAGACGATGGATTCAGCGTGCCTGATGAGGATATAGGTATCAGCAAAAGAATCGGAGTGGAGGGAGCCGGTGAAGATGCCCATCTGCCTTATAGGTTCTACCTGAAAGGAAATCCTTACGTAAGTGGCAGAAAAAATTAGAATTACATGAATTACCTTTGCAACTCAAATAAAATTCAAAAACAAAGAATATTATGGAAAAAATCAAAGTAGCCATTAATGGTTTCGGAAGAATCGGAAGATTAGTATATCGTCAGATTTTTGATATGCCGGACATCGACGTGGTGGCAGTCAACGACCTGACCAATCCTGTACAGCTAGCTCATTTATTGAAATATGACAGCGCTCAGGGGCCATTTAAAGGTGAAATAAAGCATACAGACAATTCTATCATCGTAAACGGAGATGAAATCATGGTGTATGCCCAGAAGGATCCTGCACAGATTCCATGGGGCAAACACGATGTGGATGTCGTAATTGAAAGTACAGGTTTCTTCACTGATGAAGAAAAAGCCAAAGCGCACCTTACTGCCGGCGCCAAACGTGTACTGATTAGTGCCCCTGCAAAAGGAAATGTAAAGACAATCGTATTTAATGTAAACCATGATATCCTCGATGGTAGTGAAACGATCATTTCATGTGCATCATGCACTACCAACTGTCTGGCTCCAATGGCCAAAGTACTTAATGATACTTTTGGAATTGTGACCGGATTTATGACTACCATCCATGCTTACACTAACGACCAGAACACACTTGATTCTCCGCATCCAAAGGGAGACCTCAGGCGTGCAAGAGCAGCCGCTTCCAATATTGTTCCTAACAGCACAGGTGCTGCAAAAGCAATAGGATTAGTCTTGCCGGAATTAAACGGCAAACTAGATGGAGTGGCTCAGAGAGTTCCTGTGATCACGGGCTCCATTACCGAACTCACCAGTATATTAAGCAAGAAGGTTACTGCAGAAGAAATCAATGCCGCTATGAAAGCCGCTGCGAACGAAAGCTACGGATATACTGAAGACCAGATTGTAAGTTCGGATGTAATAGGCATGCACTATGGGTCATTGTTCGACGCCACCCAAACGAAGGTGCTCACAGTGGGCGACACCCAACTTGTAAAAACCTCAAGCTGGTACGACAATGAGATGAGCTATGTATCTCAGCTGGTCAGGACAGTGCACTACTTTGCAAGCCTTATTAATAAATAAGATTTGCTGAAAGCGATATTAACCGCTATTCGGTTATAGCATACTATTAGAAGAGCCACCCGTGTATAATTGGTGGCTTTTTTAATTCGATGACATTCAGAGCACCACAGCGCTATCCGTCAGTTTTCGTCATGGGCCCGCCCAATCACCTTACCTTTCTGCCATGCCTCATTGAGCGATTCAAATTCTTTAAGATCCTCAGCATCAAAAGTCTTATTCACAAGGCTTTTCAGATCCGGCTGCCCTGCATTCACCCAGGCGGTGTACCAGAAAGAGGCTATAGCATAAATAGATTCCCTCATTCTTCTTTCTACCATCCCATCTAACATCTGGTTGTACTTTATGGTGTAAGCAGTTGAATATTGTCTTATAAAACTCCCATTTCGCTCTTCGTAGGAATACTTGGAGCTTTTAAATTCATCGTTTAATATTTTTTCAAAGCGAAGCACAGAATCAGCGGCTAAGGCACTTTCGAGTACCCGATCCCAAATAAACTTATCCGGATTTTTTATGTATTCAGCTTTCCCTATAAAAAAATCAAACTCCTTTGCCGCGAGCAATTCAGGTACACGGCTCTCCCAAAAAGCATGAATTCCTTTCTGATCAGATAACTGTCCGTTATGGTTGCTGCTGGCATGTAAGGGTACATGCGCATCTGCTATATAATGCCCCAGTTCGGTGCTTGTCTTTAATATCTTCGAAAAATTCTTTTCCTTAAACGCATTTACCAGTCGGTGATACATAGTCATCACCGCCCATGGTACTATTCCATTTTCCTGCACCGTGGCTTCTCCATACTTCATCACCGCATCTTCATATTTTCTCGGAAGTTCAGGATACGGATAGGTGCCATAAAGGTCAATATCGATATAGTGCCTGGGGCCCTCCCCTGCTACGGCGTATCGCCTCTTGTCAGGATCTACGGCATGTTCGGTAATAAAATTAATATTAGGTTTATAGAGCACCAGCATTTCAGGAGGCAACAGAAATACTGCATATTCATTAATCACCCGATGTCCAAAGAATCCCCAACAGAAGCAGGGAAAAGACAACCCCAAAAGTATGATAGTGAATAAAACCTTCTTCATTACCTGTAATTAATTATTTTTCTCTTCAGGCTCTATATCCGGCGTATCAGATACGCCACCACTCACCGCAAACTTCATCGCCTGAGCAGCATTTATCTCCGGAAGCATTCTGATTTTTTCTCTGGGAACAATATACACATTTCCAGCCACCGAATAGGCCATTGGCAGATATACAGCTACATAATCCTTCATTCCAAAGTTACTCATATCTTCCTGAGTAATAAACCCCACTCTCCACACATCCGGATAGTCCACACATGCAAGTACATTCTGGGTAAACTTTTTCTTATTTCCGGCAAAGGCTTCAAAAAAATCTCTGACAAAGGAGTACAACAACTTTATTCCCGGTGTTCTTTCCAAAATATTATCAACCAACGACACCAGTCGCTCCATTAAGAAGAAGGAACTGAGATAGCCTACCAGGATTATAAAAACAATAATTACCAAAAAGCCCAGTCCGGGAATGTTAATCACAGGCCTGAGAATGCTGTCAACCTTCTCAAATACAGCATAAATCAAATACACAGTGATTAAAACCGGCCCCAGTATGAGCAGCCCTTGTAGAAAATATTGGAGGACTCTCTGTGTTGTTAACTTTTTCATCGCTTTTCAATTTTTCTCCTTGCAATAATATAACCGATTAGAAGCAATGCCAAAAATAAATGCCTGCCCGGGGAATCAGACTTATTTACAGGCTAAAGAAACTTAGCACTATTAAACCAAATGAGAAGCCGGCTTCCCGGGGTTCCGGAAATTCTTTTAAAGCATTGCAGGGTGAGATAAAATCAAGAAGCCTCCACGCTGCGCGTGAGTGGTTTTTACGTCCGATACCTACGCGCGAGTAAACCCGGGATTACCTGAGGTGGTCCCGTTTGGAGGGGCTAAAATCAAAAAAGCCATCCCGCTACGCGTGATTGGTTTTCACGTCCGATACCTGCGCACGAGTACACCCGGGATTACCTGCGGTGATCCCGTTTGAGA
>JACFNA010000132.1:0-2416 GCA_019455085.1 Chitinophagaceae bacterium | reverse complement strand
ACCTGCGCACGAGTACACCCGGGATTACCTGCGGTGATCCCGTTTGAGAGAGGCTAAAATCAAAAAAGCCTCCACGCTGCGCGTGAGTGGTTTTTACATCCGATACCTGCGCACGAGTACACCCGGGATTACCTGCGGTGATCCCGTTTGAGAGAGGCTTAAATCAAAAAAGCCTTCACGCTGCGCGTGAGTGGTTTTTACATCCGATACCTGCGCACGAGTATACTTCGGGATTACCTGCGGTGATCCCGTTTGAGAGAGGCTAAAATCAAAAAAGCCTTCACACGCTGCGCGTGAGTGGTTTTTAAGTCCGATTCCTGCACACGAGTACACTTCGGGATTACCTTCGGTGATCCCGGGTGAGAGAGGCTAAAATCAAAAAAGCCATTCCGCTGCGCGCGAGTGGTTTTTAAGTCCGATACCTGCACACGAGTAAACTCGGGATTACCTGCGGTGATCCCGTTTGAGAGAGGCTAAAATCAAAAAAGCCTTCACACGCTGCGCGTGAGTGGTTTTTAAGTCCGATACCTGCACACGAGTAAACTCGGCTCGGTATCGAACGTAAAAACCTTTGCTTTCGCAAAGGCTTTTTTGATTTGCGGAGAGGGAGGGATTCGAACCCTCGGTACAGGTTGAAGCCCGTACAACGGTTTAGCAAACCGGCCCTTTCGGCCACTCAGGCACCTCTCCTTATTCAGGGCTGGCAAAAGTAACCAAAGCCTTTTAAATTGAAAAATAATTCGGTAACTCTTTTACCTGATTTCTTATCAGAAAATTCTTTGCCTCAATAATTTTTCACAAAATAATTTTCAATATCTCTTTTGTATCCTTACATTTGCAGCCCTTCGGGTTTCGGGGCGTAGCGTAGCCCGGTTATCGCGCCACATTTGGGATGTGGAGGTCGCAAGTTCGAATCTTGCCGCCCCGACAAAAAAAGGTTGCTTTTCACGGCAACCTTTTTTAATTCGATTATACACTCGTTGTTACATGGAAGCTAATTGCACTTTGTGCTGGAGTTCTAATACACTCTCCTTAAACATCGTATCTGTATCCATCAGATCTTTTACCGTCTGGCAACTGTGAATCACCGTCGTGTGATCCCTGCCGCCGAAATGCTCACCAATAGTTTTAAGCGAATTCTTGGTAAATGCTTTCGCAAGGAACATCGTTATCTGGCGGGCCTGAACTATTTCCCGTTTGCGCGTTTTCTGAAGCAACTTATCATAAGGCACATCAAAATATTCGCACACCATTTTCTGAATAGTGTCAATGGTGATTTCCTTGCTTGAGGATTTGATAAAGTTACGAAGCACTTTCTTGGCCAGTTCCATATCTATCTCACGCTTATTCAGCGAGGATTGTGCAAGCAAACTGATTAATGCCCCTTCTAACTCCCGAACATTACTCTGAATATTGTATGCAATGTATTTAACCACATCCCTGGGCATCTCAAGCCCGTCATTCTTCATCTTCTTCTCCAGAATCTCAATTCGCGTCTCATAATCCGGTATCTGCAGATCGGTGCTGAGTCCCCATCTGAATCTGCTCAGCAATCTCTCCTGTACTCCTTCCAAATCTTTGGGTGGCTTGTCTGACGTTAGTATCAACTGCTTGCCACTCTGATGTAAATGGTTGAAGATGGCAAAGAATGCATCCTGCGATTTTTCTGCCCTATTGAAAAACTGCACATCATCAATTATCAGCACATCTACCAACTGATAGAAATGTATGAAATCATTAATCGCATTATTACGGCTATGATCAATAAACTGATTGATAAATTTCTCGGAGCTTACATACAATACCACCTTGTTATTATGCAACCGCTTTACCTCATTACCTATTGCCTGAACCAGATGTGTTTTGCCAAGCCCTCCGCCTCCATATATAAGCAGAGGATTAAACGAGGTAGCTCCAGGTTTCTCGGCGACAGTCTTGCCGGCTCTGCGTGCCACTCTGTTACACCCGCCTTCGACATAACTATCGAACACGTAGATTGGATTCAATTGCGAGTCAATCTGCATCTTCTTCAAGCCCGGTATAACAAATGGATTCTTCACAGGATTGTTAATCATTAACGGAAAATCCATTTCATTATTACCATACTGCTTATACCCATGCCCCGGAACATCCATCATCATTGGCTTATTGCGGCTATCACCACTATCTACCATGATGCGGTATTCTAATCTCGCATCTTTTCCAAGTTCACGCTTTAAGGTTTTGGCAAGAAGATTCACATAATGTTCTTCTATATACTCGTAGAAGAACTGACTTGGGACCTGAATGGTCAACACATTACCTTCCAACTGTACGGGTTTGATCGGTTCAAACCAGGTCTTGTAATGCTGCCACTCCACGATGTCTTTTATAATATTCAGACAGTTAGCCCATACTTTTTCAAAAACGTTATCCA
>JACFNA010000420.1 GCA_019455085.1 Chitinophagaceae bacterium | reverse complement strand
TGGGGGATCCTCATTAACCGCTATAACGTATTTTATTTTTATTAAATGATTAAAAGGAACTCCCTTTTATACTTACATCGATCCTTATTTGCAAGGAAGTCATTGGCCTATTATTCTCGTGAGCTTTGTATTCTGGGGAATATTTTCTCAAATTTTCATCTCTGTTTTTAAACGGAATGTGTTGGTTGTTGTAATTGGTGCCGGGACTTTTGGTTTAGCGCTTGCCTTTGCAGGGAATGACTTGGTTAACTTCATAGGAGTTCCCATGGCAGGATACCACAGTTTCTTAACTTGGAAAGCATCAGGTATAGCACCTACTGAGCTCATGATGGAAAGTTTAAACGAATCTGTTCCGGCAGAATCTTTTATTCTTTTTGCCGCCGGGACCATTATGGTTTTAACTCTGTGGTTTTCAAAGAAATCACGTACAGTAACAGAGACTGAAATTAGTCTGGCCCGGGAAGGAGAAGGAAAGGAAAAATTTGAGCCCAATTTATTTTCTCGCTTGCTGGTTCGTGGCAGTACACAAGTGGCATTATTTTTTGAATACATCCTCCCAAAGTCGCTTCAGGAAAAAATTGACAAAAGATTTCAGAAACCTGAGGTAGTGGATATGCCCAAAGAAATGCTTGCCGAGCTTCCTGCTTTTGATACCATTCGCGCCTCTATAAACCTCACGGTTGCCGGAGTACTGATTGCCACTGCAACAACTATGAAACTTCCTTTGTCCACAACCTATGTGACTTTTATGGTAGCGATGGGGTCTTCTTTGGCAGATAGAGCCTGGGGGCGGGAAAGTGCTGTTTATCGTGTAGCAGGCGTATTAAACGTGATTGCCGGATGGTTTTTTACTGCTTTTATTGCCTTTGCCGCTGCGGGAACGATTGCTTATCTCATTTATATTGGCGGAGCGACGATGATTGCCATTCTTTTATTGTTGGCTGTCGGATTAATGGTTCGGAACAATATCGCTCACAAGAAGAAGAACACGGTATTGATTGACAGTTCTAGTTTAAAGAAAACTGAGAGTAAAACGGTGCAGGGAATTATCCATGAAAGTGCTGAGAATATCAGTAAGGCCATAGCACGTTCTAATAAAATATTTAACGATGTA
>JACFNA010000131.1 GCA_019455085.1 Chitinophagaceae bacterium | reverse complement strand
AGCAATGGTATCTGCATTCGTATTAAGGATATGACCTTCTTTGTCAAAAGTCAGTGGAGCCACTACAGGCGACCATCCTGCCGACAACAATCGTAACCATCCATCTACATTGATCTGTTCTCCCCTTACATCTCCCACCCAACCGTAATCAATGGCTGCCACTTTACGCTTTTCGGCTGGAATCAAAGCGGCATCAGCTCCGGTAACACCAATCGCATTGCAACCAAGGGATTGTAGCCTCCCTACAATCTTCTTATTAACCAGTCCGCCGTACACCATCGTTACAAGATCAATTGTCTCATCATCGGTTATTCGTCGACCTTCCACATAATTCGATTGAATCCCCAGCCGCTCTCCGATAGCCGTAGCTACTTTTCCCCCTCCGTGAATGAGCACTTTCAATCCTTTTAATCCGGCAAAACTATTCAGAAATTTATCGCACGATTCCCTATCGTCAATTACGTTTCCACCAATTTTAATTATATACAAATTCTCTTTCGCCATTGCCAGCTAAAAATTATCCTTAAGGATCTCTGAAAGTACTGCCTGCGCCGACCATACCCTGTTCCCTGCCTGTGCTGTCACGATGCTTCTTTCACTATCTAATATCTCATCACTCAGCACCAGGTTACGCCTTACAGGCAGACAGTGCATGATTCTGGTTTCCGGTGCGCTCTTCAATTTCTCATTAGTAAGCATCCAATTTTCTTCAACAGGTAATATTTTTCCATATTCACTCACACTACTCCAGTTTTTCACATAAACAAAATCAGCATCCTGAAGCGCTTCTTCCTGATTATAAATAACCTTTGCCTCACCGGTAAATTCTCTATCTAATTCGTATCCCTCAGGATGCGCAATTGAGAAGTCGGCTCCTCCCCATGCATTCATCCACTCTGAAAAACTGTTTGCCACACATTGAGGAAGCGGCTTCACATGAGGCGCCCACATCAACACCACCTTCGGACGCTTTATCTTTTGCAGTAAACCGTATTCCGTAATGGTGATTACATCTGCGAGACTTTGCAAAGGATGACGGGTAGCGCTTTCAAGACTCATCACCGGAACCCCTGCATACTTCACAAAAGCATTCAATACATTCTCCGCATAATCATCCTCTTTATTCTTCAAACCCGGAAATGTCCGGATACCCAAAATATCAAAGTAGCTTCCCAACACCGGCGCAGCATCTTTCACATGCTCCACTGTATTCCCATTCATTACAGCGCCCTCAGCAAACTCTAATTGCCATGAGTCACCGGAAGTATTCAGCACTATTGAGTCGAGTCCTAAATTAAGCGCAGCGACCTGCGTGCTCACCCTTGTCCTGAGACTTGGATTCATAAAAATAAGGCCCAGCCTTTTACCGGCAAACCGTCTGTTTAAATCCGGACGGGCTTTCAGACGCAAAGCCTCTTCCACCAGATTATGAATATCTCCGGCATCAGTTACTGATAGAAAGTGTCTCAACTCCGTTCTGTTTTAAAAATGAAATCTCCGTTTTCAGGGCACCGATTAAAATATCAACCTGTCCGATGGTAACGCTCAGAGGTGGCAATAGTCTGATGATATCAGGTTTAGCTTCACCCGTAAAAATATGATGCTTTAAAAGCAAATTCTTTCTCAACATTTTCAATTCCGGAGGCACCTCAAAACCAACCATAAGACCTTTACCCCTTATATTATTCAATTCCGGAACTTCTTTTAGCCTATCAGTAAGATATGCTCCTGTCTGCGCGGCATGGTCAATCAATTGTTCTTTTTCTAAAACTTCCAATACGCCTAATGCAGCAGCACAGGCAAGATGGCTGCCTCCAAAAGTAGTGCCCAGCATAAAATGCTTTGCCTGAATTTTAGGATGAATCGCAATGCCTGCTACCGGAAATCCGTTCCCCATCCCTTTGGCCATAGAATAAATATCAGCCTCTACCGCCGCATGGTCTGCAAAGAAGAACTTGCCTGATCGTCCATAGCCACACTGTACTTCATCGGCAATAAATACAGCCCCGTACTGGTCGCACAATTCACGTATCAGTTTAAGAAATGACGAATCAGCCACTCTGATGCCCCCTACGCCCTGAATACCTTCTACTATTACAGCTGCTACCTCATTTCCCCGGCGTGACATTTCTTCTTTCAAAGCATCCTCATCATTAAAAGGTAATCTGATTACATTTTCCACCTCATTTACAGGTGCCTGAATAGAAGGGTTATCCGTAACTGCCACGGCAAGTGAAGTACGGCCATGAAATGCTTTTGAAAAACTTATCACCTTCTTCCTCCCCGTATGAAAAGAAGCCACCTTCATTGCATTCTCATTCGCTTCAGCTCCTGAATTACACAGGAAGAGTTGATAATCTTCTTTGCCCGACAACCGGCCCAGTTTCTCTGCTAATTCACTCTGCAACGGAATCTTCACCGAATTAGAATAAAATGCTACTCTATCTAACTGGTCTTTGATTCTCTGCTTCCAGTGAGGGTGCGAGTGCCCTATGCTGATTACCGCATGCCCTCCGTAGAAGTCCAGATATTGATTGCCCTTGTCATCCCAGACATATCCACCTTCCGCTTTTGCAATGGTAATATCATTAACAGGATATACATCAAATAAGTTCATATCGACCGATTCGGAGATTAAAAATAGTTTGCTTTAAGTTTCAGCCCCGCACTTTCATCAAGTCCGAACATCAGATTCATATTCTGTACCGCCTGCCCGCTCGCGCCTTTTAGCAGGTTGTCAATTACAGAATGAATCACCAGATTACCCCCTACCTTCTCCAGATTGATAAAACAGTAATTAGTATTAACTACCTGTTTCAGGAAAATAGGTTCTTCCACTACTTTCACAAAAGGCTGATCCTTGAAAAATTTCTGATACTCTTTGTATAATTCAGGCAATGACTCATCACATTTCACCTGCGAAGTGATAAAGATCCCTCTGGTAAAATCCCCTCTCCAGGGAACGAAGTTAATTTCCGTTTTGAGCTCCTCAGCAGCCACCGACTGAAGTGTTTCATGTATCTCATCCAAATGTTGATGGGTCAGGGTCTTATATGCCTGCACATTATTTTCGCGCCAGGAGAAGTGAGATGTTTCACTCATGGACTGGCCGGCACCTGTGCTGCCCGTGATTCCGGTTGTATAAACATCTTTCAGGTATCCAAGTCTTGCCAGTGGCAAAAGACCCAATTCGATAGATGTGGCGAAACATCCGGGATTGGCTACGTTGTCTGCCTTCGTAATCTTTTTTCTGTTGATTTCCGGAAGTCCGTACACAAAATGACGGTCTTTGATTTTGCGGCTCTTCTTCAGCCGGAAGTCCTGGCCAAGAGAAATCACTTTTACATTCTTTGGAACCTTATTTGACTCCATGAACTTTACTGAATCGCCGTGCGACACACAGAGAAAAAGCACATCAATATTATACTTCACATCTGCTGTAAATTTTAGTCCGGTTTCGGCTGCAAGGTCCTTATGTACCTGCCCCACAGGTTTACCGGCATTGCTATTACTCTGAATGAAAGCAATCTGCACATCAGGATGATTCATCAGAAGGCGAATCAGTTCACCACCGGTATAGCCTGCTCCTCCTACAATTCCTGCTTTAATCTTTCTTTTCATGTTGCCAATTTTCTATTGAATGATAAATTGCTGTCTGATTACCAAAAATCTTACTGAAGCCTCTTACATCTTCACCACTCCATCCTTTATTCATCTCTCCATAGCTGCCAAATTTGGAGCTCATCAAATCAAATGGAGACTCAATACCTTTCACCATGTATCTGTAAGGCATCAACTGAATATAGACTTTTCCGCTGACATGCCTTTGCGAGGACAATAGAAATGCTTCAATATCCCTCATCGCGGGGTCTAATAATTGCCCTTCGTGTATCCAGCTACCATAAAAATCAGACAGTTGTTTCTTTATTGTAATCTGCCATTTCCCCAGTACATGCTTTTCTAATGCATGATGTGCTTTTATGATCAGGATAGGTGCAGCAGCCTCAAAGCCTACCCGACCCTTTATTCCAATAATCGTGTCACCTACATGGATATCCCTTCCGATGGCATAGGGTCCGGCTATCGACTGCAGGTATTCGATAGCAGCTACCGGGCTGTCAAATACCTTTTCGTTGACGCCCGTTAAATCTCCTTTTTCAAAATGAAGCACTACCTCCTCTTCCCCTGTTTTGCTAAGCTGTGTAGGCCATGCTTCTTCAGGCAACAGGCCATTGCTCTTAAGTGTCTCCTTTCCTCCTACGCTCGTTCCCCAAAGACCTTTATTGATCGAATACACTGATTTTTCAAAATTCATCTTCACGCCTTTCTCCTTCAGAAAATCAATTTCTTCCTGGCGCGAAAGCTTAAGGTCACGAACAGGCGTAAGTATTTCCACATCCGGAATCATGATATTGAAGATCATATCAAACCGTACCTGATCATTTCCTGCACCGGTACTCCCGTGTGCTACAGCATCTGCCTTGAGTGCCTTCACATGGTCTGCCACAGCAATCGCCTGAATTACTCTCTCGGCGCTTACACTCAGCGGATAGGTATCGTTCTTCAGTACATTACCATAGATCAGAAACCTCAGAATCCTCTTATAATACTCACTTCTCGCATCATAGGGTTTATGTGAAGCCACTCCCAGCGCCAGAGCATGTTGTTCAATTTTTGCCAATTCTTCATCACTGAACCCTCCGGTATTGATAATAATGCTGTGCACTTCGTAACCCAACTTATCTGACAGGTATTTTACACAAAACGTAGTATCCAGTCCACCACTGAATCCTAAAACAACCTTCTTCTTCATTTAATTAAAAGTTTGAAAAGAATGAAAAAAATGACCTCACTTTGGGTGCAGCCTTTGCCTGAGCAGGTTCTGCACCATTTGTTTTTTCACCTCTTTTGCTGGCGATATACTTAAACAGGCGCTTCTGTTTTAACCTCATAAAACGCTCATATAATTTAGATTTCCTGTTAAACTCCCTGACAGTCTCTTTCGGCTGCGGGTGGTCTTTAGGATCGTACAACATTGCTGTACACAGACAATTCTTCCGCCCTTTACTCATTAGTACCGGATAGTTCACACAACTTTTGCAACCTTCCCAGAACTTTTCATCGTCTGTAAGTTCACTATATGTTACCGGCTTGTATCCCAGTTCACTATTGATCTTCATAACCGCCAGTCCAGTCGTAAGTCCAAAAATCTTTGCTTCAGGATAAATCCTGCGGGAGAGATTAAAAATCTCATGCTTAATCCTTCTGGCTACACCTGAATTGCGAAATTTAGGTGCTACTATCAGTCCGCTATTCGCTACAAACTTTTCATGGCCCCAGGCTTCAATATAGCAGAAGCCTGCCCATTCGTTATCCTTACCAAAAGCAATCACCGCTTTGCCCTCTTTCATCTTTTGAGCAACATACTCGGGTGTTCTTTTGGCTATACCTGTACCGCGAGCCTTGGCAGATTCTGCCATCTCATCAGTGATAATTTTTGCAAAGGCTACATCATCAAATGTGGCAGCACGAACAATAATATCAGATTGTTCCAAAGTACATTAATTTAAAAAGTAATGATCAATTAGAAAAATGTGGCAGGGGACTTATTTCACTGATAGGGGCTTGGAAAAAAGCTCGTCCTATCAGCATCCACGTCGGCTGGGTGAAGTAATGAACCGATATTGATTTATAGATTTCAATGCTTCTGTTTTGAATTGACAGCGCAAATGTAGAATAAAAACAAATTGGGCAGCTATTTTTTTTGTACTTATTGTTAATGTAAATGAAAATGCCCTTCCGGAATCTCAGTGAATCCTGCAACTGATTCATCCTCTGCCTCCCTTATTCGCTTCCTTCCCAGGTTCAGAATAAGGAAACTCGATAGGGCACACGCCAGCATTAATCCGGTCATAGGCAGAGCTGTCACACTGCTGAAAATGCCTACAAGTGCAGTGGCCAGTGCCCCTATGCCCAACTGAACTGCGCCCATCAGCGCCGATGCAGTTCCCGCATTTGCAGTAAAGGGTGAAAGTGCAAGGGCTGAAGTATTTGGAAATGCAAAACCCTGAGTCCCCAGAAACAACCAGATAATAGCAATTGTCGAATAGAGCCCCAGCAAGTGAAATACAGTGCCTGCAACCAAAATAATACCTAACGAAACCTGGCATGCCAGCGCGGTGTATGTAATCTGTTCACTTGTGAACCTACGCAATAACAAAGTGTTAAGCTGGCTACAAGATACCAGGCCAAGAGCAATAAATGCAAAAATCCAACCGTACTGCTGCTCTGTTACCTTATACAACTTCATAAATACAAACGGCGAACCCGCCAGATAGCAATAAAGTGCAGAAGATGCAAAGGCTCCCGACAAAGCATAGGTGTAAAATTTGGGCACACTGGCCACCTCTCTGAAACCTGAAAGTATAGGCTTCGGCTTTAGTGACATTTCCGCATCCGGCCTTCTGCCCGCAGGAAGCCAATATACAGTTGCGAGAATGGTGAGTGTGGCAATAATAGCCAATACCACAAAGATGACATGCCATCCAAAAATAGTAGTGATATATCCGCCAAATGTGGGTGCAATGATGGGCGAAACAGCAATCACCAGCATAAGCATTGAAAATACTTTAGCATTCTCACTTACCGGAAATAAATCTCTTACCAGCGCCCTGGCTGCCACCATCCCTGCACAACTTCCCAGCGCCTGAACAAAACGTGCTACTATGAGCGTATCCACATCCTGTACGAAAGCACAAAAAACAGAACTCAGAATATAAATTGTTAACCCAATCATCAGGGGTTTCTTACGGCCAAACCGATCCAGCAATGGACCATAAATTAGTTGCCCTACTGATATACCTATAAAAAAACTGGAAAGAGAAAACCCTACCCTGCTTACGGAAGTATGCAACTTCTCAGCTATTTCCGGAAAAGCCGGCAGATACATATCAATTGAAAACGGCCCGATTGCCGATAACAGTCCCAGTGTGAAAATAATCCAAAAGCGTCGTCTTCTAATCATCTTCTTCATGCTCCAAAAATTGTGCAAAAGTAGGGGATCCTGATGCCTAACGACTATTTAAAATGTGGTATTCGGTAATTTTGAAGGATGGTAACAACTTTTGACCCATCCCAATTCATTAAGAATTTAGGATTTACCGGGCTTACTGCGATGCAATCCGAATCACTCAGTCACTTTGATTCAGGCAAAAACGTAATAATCTCATCTCCAACCGGATCAGGCAAGACTGTAGCATTTCTGCTTATGTGCCTGAAAGTGTTGCCCGCAAAACACAAGGGTACCCATGCTTTAATAATAACCCCTACCAGAGAACTGGCCTTACAGGTTACAGAGGTTTTTAGAAACATGAAGACCGGTCTCAAAGTCACCACATGCTATGGCGGGCACAAAAGAGAAATTGAAGAAAACAACCTGATCGACGCCCCCTCACTGATAGTAGGCACACCGGGAAGAATTGGAGATCATATCCGCCGAGGGAATATAATGACTGAAGGAATCAACACACTCGTGCTCGACGAATTCGACAAGAGCCTGGAATTAGGATTTGAAGAAGAAATGAAATTCATCATTGATAAACTAACTACTATACACAACCGTATCCTTACCTCGGCGACCCCCCTGGAATCATTACCCGCCTTTCTAAAAGCAGATGAAATTGAAAAACTCAATTTTACATCGGATCAACCTCCCGGTACAGCCCTGTCATTATCCACCTATCACATTGACGAAAAGGATCGCTGCCTTTTCAGGATACTCTGCACCATCGGCAACAAAAGAACCATCATTTTCGCAAACGAAAAAGATACGGTAAAGCGGTTATCCGGATTTCTTACATCTCATAAAATACCTACAGTATCTTATCATGGATCGATGGAACAAAAGGATCGTGAAGTATCCATCGCCAAATTCAGGAATGCCTCCGTGCTTTTTCTTGTTACTACTGATCTTGCCAGCAGAGGTCTTGATATTCCGAATGTCAGGTACATTATCCATTACGACCTGCCGGAAACTGAACAGGCCTTTATTCACAGAAACGGACGTACCGCCAGGATGGAAGCCAGCGGCGATATTATTGTAATGGTATCCTCTGCTAATCAGCTACCTTCTTTTATTCCAGCCGGGATACCCGAATTCAGCCTGGACCTGACGGCTGAAACACCTGACAAGACTGAATGGAGTACGCTTTATATCTCCGCAGGCAAAAAGGATAAAATCAATAAAATTGACATAGCAGGGTTCCTGATGCAGAAAGCCGGAATGAAAAAGGAAGATATTGGTCTGATAGAAGTAAAGGATTTTTATTCATTTGCAGCTATCAGAAGATCAAAAATGAACTGGTTAATTGGCCAGGGAAAGAATCAAAAAATTAAGAATAAAAAAGTAATCATTGACGTGGCTAAATAATTCAGGGCATGGCACTTAACCTTATCCGTCAGGCACTATTTATCAGTCAACTCAAATGTTTTTTTCATTGCCTGCATCATGCCTTTGGTGGACCATTGTCCCGGCACTATCATTCTCCTGACTGTGTAAAGCGGATTGGCTGAATCGCGCTTAGTGGACAAAATAAATGACAACCTGAAATCAGCCTTCTTCAGAAGTTCAATCGCATTCTCATCCCATATACCATAAGGATATGCAAAGTAGGCAGCAGATCTTCCTGTAATCTCTTCTATTGTCTTTTTGGGCTTCATCAACTGATTCTCAAAATCTTCAGGGCCATATTTTCTTACATTCTTGTGATCCCAGGTATGCGATTCTATTGCGTGGCCGTTTTTAGAAAGTTCTTTTAGCTCATCCTTAGTCATATAGCGCGGCCTGTTAATAGAAATCGTCATAATGAAAAACACTCCCTTAA
>JACFNA010000419.1:903-1117 GCA_019455085.1 Chitinophagaceae bacterium | reverse complement strand
TACTTCAAAGTGTCTATACTATCCGTATAATGGATAGTTGTATAGAGCAGGTATGAGACAAGACAAACGGGTAAAACAAATTACAACAACCTCTGAAACTTCAAAAACTTCGAGTGCTGACCACAACGAAGAATGGCTAAAAACGCTAGCCCATCTGATAGTAGACCGGATCATAGAAGACCAGAAAAACGGAATAGTACGGGTAACTACTAAT
>JACFNA010000419.1:0-893 GCA_019455085.1 Chitinophagaceae bacterium | reverse complement strand
TGAATAGCCAAACTGCTCAGGAAAATGCCGTCGCCGCCATCAGAATTTCATCCGTAAAGCAGGGTTTGCAGGGCGATTCACCGGAAGCGCAGAAAGAACAGATTGAGCGGTTTGCCCAGGCACACAACATCAAGATCAAGAAATTCTTTATCTTTATGGAGTCAGCTTCCAAAGAAGAACAACCTGTCCAGGAAGCCATAGATTACTGTAAAGATCCTAAAAACGATGTGCAGCTTTTCATAATCAAATCCATCGATCGGTTTACTCGCGGTGGATCATATTTGTATGACCATTTGAAAATGCAACTTACTAAATATGGAGTCAGACTGGTTGATATTTATGGCATTATCGGCAGCCAGGAAGTAAATACATTAGAACATCTGAACATCCAATATGACTGGAGCATTTACAGTCCAACTAAAAAGGCTGAAATTCTCGAAGCTGAGCGGGCTAAAGACGAGATGCGCGACATCATGACCCGCATGATCGGAGCTGAAATCCGCTATGTACGCTTGGGATTTAGAGTCAGGCAGCCGCCATTTGGCTATGTGAACGAGAAAATTGAGACTTCTCACGGTAAACGTGTGGTCCTAAAGCCACATCCAGAAGAATCTGAATGGATTGCCAAAATGTTCGAGCTACGTGCTAGAGGGACATTAAACGATGAACAGATCGTTGATGAGGTAAATGCGTTGGGTTTCCGTACCAGAAAGATGTACAAACGTGACTCAAAAGACAAAACAAAAGTGATCGGTGAAATTGGTAACAACAAGCTCAGGATAAAACAATTCTGGAGATTTATACAAAACCCTATTTATGCTGGTGTAAATGTCGAAAAATGGACGGAAGGCCAACCGGTAAAGGGTAAATTTGAAGGCTTGGTATCTATAGAG
>JACFNA010000130.1 GCA_019455085.1 Chitinophagaceae bacterium | reverse complement strand
GTCAGGCACATCATTGAGTTCATCAAATAAGGGCACAGGTACCCGCTGCGAAATATTCCTTAATACGCCATTATCCCAGACAAAATAATTCTTAGCTGTCGCGTCATACATCTGAATATATTTCCCTCCGGGCGACGCAGACGGGAATCCGTTGAAATTCTTCTTCACCAGTGTTTGCTTTCCGGTATTTACATCCACTACGTAAATGTCTCTTGGTGTTTTGCCCAGCCATTGAGAGGCAATTCTTCTGCTTCCTGTGTCGGTAGTGGCCAGGAACCAGTTACCATCTCCTTCAAGCACCGGTTGCACAGAAGGCAGGCCGGGAGAGCCAATCTGCTGCATGGTTCCTTTTTCCAGATCATACACTGCCATATAGTTGGCCCGCTGGTCGATCGTCAGCCTCTTCAATTGCTGCGGTTGCAGGTAATCGTCTTTGTAATTCCATATATCCAGCTTCACCAAATCCATTTCTATCAGTGTAGTGTCTTTGGGAGGTCTTATCGGTGCAGTTCCAAACATCAGGCGTTTGCCGGATTTGCTAAATCTCAGATTACCATTTTCGCTCACACTGCTTCCTGAAGGCATGCCCCGGGTGTCTTTGTTTACTATCTGCAATGCACTGTCTGCACCTTCAGAATAGAGATACAGGTCATAAAACTTCTGAACTGCTTTCTTATCCTTTTCTCTTTCGGCTACAAAAGCCAGCTTGTCTCCATTCTCATTGAAAGTAAAATTCTTAAATACATTTCCACCTTTCATAATGGTAACAGACTGACCTTTCTCCGGATAATAAATCACAATGAGATCCTGGGAAGCAGAGTCTTTTGCATTCTTCTTCTGGTGCATCACCAGCCGCTTTCCTGACTCATCAAATGAATAATCGCCGGTATTGTTGAAAGTAATTTCTTTACCGGTAGCCAGTGTTCTGAGCACTAATTGATCCCCATCGGGCTTTACCTCAGGCGCTGCGGTATCTTTCCTGATGCTTGCAGCTATCGCATCTGCCACAGGCTCTCCTCTCAGTTGACTTAGCAGCTTCGTCAGTGAATCTATTCTGTGTTTCAGGCTGTCCACCACTTTTGACGAAGCAGGGGCAGCGGGCTTAGCAGGTTTCGCAGCAAGTTGATACGCCAGCCAGCCGGCTCCCTTTTCAGGAAACCTGAACGATTTGATTCCGGCCACCTTCAGAATATCGGTCTTTCCCAATTCTACCAATCCCATAGAGTCTTTGGGCATATCTTCCGGTTTTTTCTTTTTTATCTGTGCTTCCCTTGTGTCTTTAAAAAAGGGCTTGATCCTGAAAACTACAAACCTGCTGTCTTCCGATATTGAAGCATTCTGTGCTCTGTCAATTTCCATTTTGAATTTCGGGCCCTGGAGCGATTCGATATACAATGTGCCGTCTCCCTCCTGCGGAGTGACGGTATAAACCACCCATTTGCCGTCATTGCTAAGCACCCTGGGGCCTACCGTCTGCCAGCCATCATACACTGAATGGTCAAGCGGTTTCTTTTGCGCTATCCCAATCAGCGGAAGAAGAAAAAATAATAAAATGATTCGTTTCATAAACTGTTTTTCGGTTTAGAGATAAATGAATAGAGATATCCTGCCAGTGATACCGGTTAGTTATTTTGGAAAGTTTTGATACTTGCCTAAATCCATCGTCGGCACCAGTCCGTTTGCAGGCATATAAATTATCTGTGGCAGGCTTCCTTTGTCTGCCAGCTTTTCAAGTGTTCTGATAAAAAGATATTGATTATACGTTTCGTTAAGTGTGCCGTTTTCAACTTTCATTGCTTCTGCCATTCCTTTGGCACGTTCGATTTCGGCCTGGGCATTTAGTTTTTCAGCCTCCAGCCTTGCTTTGGCTTCCTCAACCAAAATCCTTCTATTCTGTTCGGCTTTGGCCATCTCGGCCTTTCCGGCCATCTCCTGTTGCCATACCCTGTATGTGGGCAATCCAAACATTAGTGCAAGGACAACGACAACTACAATGAGTACTCCCCAAATTGTAATACCAGCAAGTCTGTTCATATTTTTTTTGGAATCAAATATATTGAAATATCCTTGTTGCACCCGACCAATTGCAGCCAAAGACGTCAGATTAGGTTCCTTTGTTATAAGTCTATTTTCCGGAGGTTTCCTGTAATGCAGGAGTGAGTGACTGGATATGCCTGCTCATTTCCGAAAGAAATTGAAAGATGCCTGCCATTGTATTTACATCCCTGACCACCAGCATTCCAAGCCTTCCATGCTGCTGCAGTCTGGCCTTACTTGTTCGCGTTTGTATATAATTCAATATCCCTTCAAATGTTTTACTGTTGAAGTATGGGGATTCAGGATTGGAAATAAAGAAGCAGCGAAGCAGTCCTTTCTTCAGTACCAGCTTCTCGAAGCCAAGTTCTACTGCCAGCTTTCTCGTTCTCACGGTAGTGAAGAGTGCCTCTGCCACTTTAGGGACAGGGCCAAATCTGTCTTCCAGTTCTTTATGCAACTCTTTCAGCGCCTCCTCTGTTTCACAATGATCAAGCCTTGAATACAGACTCAGTCTTTCCGTAACATTCTCCACATAATCATCCGGCAGCAATATTTCCAGATCGGTATCAATTGTGCAGTCAGATACATAATCGTCCTGTTTGCTGATTTCCTCTCTGAACACTTCTTTAAACTCATTCCGCTTCAACTCTCTGATAGCCTCGTCAAGAATTTTATGATACATCTCAAATCCAATCTCTGCAATAAATCCACTCTGTTCGCCGCCAAGCAGATTTCCCGCACCACGAATATCAAGGTCGCGCATGGCTATCTGAAATCCGCTTCCCAAGTCACTATACTGCTCAAGCGTGGTCAGCCGTTTCCTGCTATCGTCCGGTAACGTACTCATCGGAGGTGCCAACAGATAACAAAAAGCTTTCTTATTGCTCCTGCCCACTCTGCCGCGCAACTGATGCAGATCGCTCAGGCCAAACTGATGCGCATTATTAATGATAATCGTATTGACATTGGGAATATCTACTCCACTCTCCACGATATTGGTCGACAGCAACACATCATACTTTCTGTCAATGAAATCCAGAATCGTCTGTTCCAGTTCACTGCCTTCCATCTTTCCATGCGCCATAGCGATTTCCACATCAGGACATAGTTCCTGTAGCATAGTCTTCATTTCCATCAAGCCTTTCACTCTGTTATGAATGAAGAATACCTGCCCTCCACGTTCCACCTCAAAGTAAATCGCCTCACGGATAAAGTCTGCATTGAAGATGTGTACCTCCGTCTGTATCGGTTGTCTGTTTGGCGGCGGTGTATTGATGATGCTAAGATCGCGCGCCCCCATCAGGCTAAACTGTAGTGTGCGAGGGATCGGGGTAGCTGTCAGTGTAAGGGAATCGACAGTCGCACGCAGTTGTTTTATTTTTTCCTTCGCGGAAACACCAAACTTTTGTTCTTCATCTATTATCAAAAGTCCGAGATCCTTAAAATGTACGTCTTTCCCCAGAAGGGCATGTGTCCCGATTATAATGTCTATTTTGCCCTCTTTCAGTTTCAGAAGCGTTTCCTTCTTCTCTTTGGATGACTTAAACCGGTTCAGATAATCCACCGTCACAGGGAAGTCGGCCAACCGTTCACTGAAGGTCTTAAAATGCTGGTAGGCAAGTATCGTAGTGGGCACCAGCACTGCAGCCTGCTTTCCATTGAGACAGGTTTTAAAGGCGGCCCTTATGGCTACCTCAGTTTTTCCAAAACCCACATCCCCACACACCAGTCTGTCCATCGGCGACTCACTCTCCATATCTTTCTTCACATCAGCCACAGCCTTGCTCTGGTCGGGCGTATCTTCATAAAAGAAAGAAGCCTCCAGTTCATGTTGCATATAACCATCAGGCGTATGTGAAAATCCCTTCTCACTTTTTCGTTTTGCATACAGGCTTATCAGGTCTTTGGCTATATCCTTTACCTGCTTCTTGGTCTTGTCCTTCAGTTTGTTCCATACATCACTGCCGAGTTTATTAAGTTTCGGCACCGTACCTTCTTTACCGCTGTATTTACTGATCTTATGTAGCGAGGAGATATTTACATAAAGCAAATCATGATCCTTATAGATGATTCTGACTGCTTCCTGCACTACACCATTGTTCTCGATCTTCTGTAATCCGCTATATACACCTACCCCATGATCTATATGGGTTACATAATCGCCGGGCTGCAGTTCTCTCAGCAGTCTTAACGTCAATGCCTTATTCTTGCTGAAAGCCTGTTTCACTCTGTACTTGTGATACCGCTGAAAGATTTCATGGTCCGTATAACAAACCACTTTGAGATCGTGATCTACAAATCCTTCATGGACCGAAACTGCCACCGGCGTAAACTGTATGGGAGTGCCCTGGTCTTCAAATATGGAATGCAGCCGCTCGAGCTGGCGCGGATTCTCTGCGAAAATATAAAGTGCGTACTGCCTGGCTTCGTACGATTTCAGATTTTCAATCAACATGGTAAACTGTCGATTGAAAGCAGGCTGTGCCTCCGTATGGAATACTACCTCATTGGCTGACGCAAAGTGTTTCTTGGTACCAATCTCTACCAGATACCGCTCCTGTATCTGCTGCTCCAGCACATCGGCACTCACAAAATCTTCCGCTACAAAATCCCTCCTTTCTTCTTCACTCTCCTCCTCTGATACGATACTTTTATCAGCCGCCTGAAACTGTTCAAAGTCCAGTGCATGCTTCTGTATTCTATCTTTGATGAATTGCCATTCTTCTATCCACACCACCGTATTTTCGGGCATAAAAGATAAAAGCGATACTTTCTCTTCGGTGCCAAACTGTGTATCTACATTAGGTAAAATATTCACCTCGGTCAGCGCCCTTTCACTTATCTGGCTTTGAGGGTCAAAAATCCGGATACTATCCACCTCTTCTCCAAACAGCTCAATACGATAGGGTTTTTCATTTCCAAACGAATACACATCAAGGATACCTCCCCGCAGTGCAATCTCGCCGGGCTCATACACAAAATCAGTCCGTACAAAACCAAAATTAATGAACCGCTCAAGAATACGATCCAGATCAATTGATTCTCCTTTTTTAAAGGTAATTATATGCTCATTGAGCAGATTGGGCAATACCACTTTTTCGTGCAGGGCTTCCGGGTAGGTAACTACAATCTTCTTATTGCCTCCTCTCGATATCCTTGACAATGCCTCAGCCCTGAGCATCACGTGGCTCATGTTCAGTACCGAAAAATTCTTCTGATGCTTAAACGATGAAGGGAAATAGAACACATCCATTGCCCTTGAAATATTTTCAATATTATTATGAAAATAGGCAGCTTCTTCCGCATCGCGCAGCACAATCAGGTGATTCCATTTGGCACATTCAGGCTGGTTAATAAAAGCGGTAAACACCCATTCGCGACTGCTCCCCGTAAGACCTGACAAATGCAGTGGCGGAGGAGTGGGAATACAGACCGCATCGGACATAGAAAGCCTTTCGGAAATTGTTAATATCCGTTTATCTTCTTCAAACTTGCTCAACAACTCATCCAGATTCATTCTGCTCCTCTCAAATAAAGGGCACAAATTTACGATGAAATCACAGAAAACAGGAACAGCAGGCCGCTTCCCCGAAATCTTTAACTTATATTCGATAAAATAACCTGGCCTAACTGACTATGGTGCCTGATCATCCCGGAATACTGGAACAATACGAATCTTTCCTGGAATCCCTGACGCTTTACCCTCAACTGTACAAGACCAAAACAGTAGAGATGGACCTGAAAGGATACCTGAACCCATCACACCTGCTCAATGAACTTTACTTCAACCAACAAAAGTGGCTCACCTTTGAACAGTTCTTCATCCACTACCTCGCATTGTTCAGAAAGGAACTGGAGGAAACCTTGTCAAAAACTATTGCTCCTGATTTGGAGGAAGGGCTAAGGGCACGGCTTTATCGTACGCAATTCGGATTCCTTACAGAATATCATGCTTACTTTCTGGCTCGTGAGATGTTCGGACAAAAAAATGTATTCCGCGAAACCAGTATGGATGTGGCTGGTGTCGACTTTCAGATTCTTCTGGGCACGCAAAAATTTAATATCCACATCTTTGTCGACACCCCCCGTTCATGGAAGTACCGAAAGTATAAATCGAATCATAAGAATGTAGAGCACCTCAGCGGGCTGCATGTCAATCTGCCTTATTCCCTGCAACCGGGCAAAATTCATTCGCTTCGTTTCCTTAAGAATGGATTCGGTGTTTATACAAAAGATTATATTACTTATTTTGCCTCAGAGGCCCGTTCCGGAAGAATCCAAAATAATAATATCTCCGGTGTCAGCGAAAAGGGATTTGTCTATTCTGATTAATCTCCTAAAATTTGCCTGAACAACACATTTGAGCACATGGCTGATTACCACATTTATAATAAGAGTTGTTACGGACTGGAAGAAGTGAAGAAAAATTCAGTTCATGCGCTGATTACCGATCCTCCTTACGGGATATCCTACCAGAATAATCACTGGGATAAGAATCTTCCTGACAAACAAATCTGGTCAGACGCACTGGACAGGTTACGCCCCGGGGCTTTCGGTGCGGTATTTTCTGCCGTCAGGCTGATGCACCGCATGATGGTGGATCTGGAAGACAGTGGTTTTCTCATCAAAGATGTATTGTTTTGGTCGTATCTGAACGGCATGCCCAAGAGCCGCGATATTGCACTGGACATCGACAAAGAACTGGGAGTCGAAAGCCACAATGCAGGAACTTATAAATACGTTCAGGGCTATAGGAAGGAGGGTGCTGCACACTATAAAACAGAAGCTACCAAACACAAGAAAGTACCGGCCTCAAAAGAAGGGAAATTCTTCGCAGGGAGTGGCCTCGGCCTGAAACCTGCCTATGAGCCTGTCATCCTCATACAAAAACCTGCAGAGAAAAAACTTTCTGTCGCACAAAACATTATCAAATACGGCACAGGCGCGCTCAATATCGAGCAGACAAGAATTCCTTACGAAAAGGGAGAAGGCAAAGTAGGCCACAATCCGCATCCTAAAGGGCGTGTGGCAGCTAACATTGTACGCACCACAGCCTTCGAGGATGGATACGATAAATTTTTTCTAGTGCCCAAAGTGCGCCAGCATGCTGAAACTTATAACAATCATCCCACATTAAAACCGGTGGAATTGATGCACCATCTGACTAAACTACTTACATGGGAGGGGCAACTGATTCTCGACCCTTTCATGGGGAGTGGCAGCACCGGCGTATCGGCTTACCTGCTACACCGAAAATTTATAGGGTATGAACTGGACACGCACTATTTTAAGATAGCTACCCAAAGGCTGAAGGAAGCAGCCATCTGATTGCAGCTAATGTGCTTCCAGCCAATTACTACCTATTCCAATTTCTGCATTTACGGGCACATGATGTGGCAATGGCATGGCATTAATCATCGCTTCCAGAATCAAAGGGCGAATAGTTTCCACTTCGTCCCTGTGCGCATCGAACACCAATTCGTCGTGCACCTGAAGAATCATCTTTGACCTGAAATTTTCCTTCCGAAAGATTGCGGCAATATCAATCATGGCCAGTTTAATCATATCCGCCGCAGCTCCCTGAATCGGTGAATTGATCGCATTCCTTTCAGCAAAACCTCTCACCGTCCAGTTTTTTGAGTAAATATCTTTAAGCCAGCGTTTTCTCCCCATTAAAGTTTGTACATATCCGTTAGCCTTGCAGAACTCCACCGTATTGTGCATATAATCGTTAATTCCCGAAAACTGTTTTTTGTACTCATCAATAATCTCCTTAGCCTCCGTCCGGCTCACACCGATATTCTCCGCCAGGCCAAAAGCGCTTTGTCCGTAGATAATTCCAAAGTTTACACTCTTTGCTTTATAGCGCATTTCTTTAGTCACCGCTTCCTCTTCCACATTAAAAATCTTTGCTGCAGTTGCAGTATGGATATCCTTTCCTTCTTTAAAAGCCTCAATCATGGCCTTGTCGCCACTTACGGCAGCCACTATACGCAATTCTATCTGTGAGTAGTCGGCAGAAATAATTACATGATGTGTATCCCTCGGGATAAATGCCTTTCTGATCTCACGCCCACGTGCAGTACGTACCGGTATGTTCTGAAGGTTGGGGTTATTGCTGCTCAATCTTCCAGTTACTGCAATTGCCTGCCCATAAGATGTGTGTACCCTTCCGGTTTTGGGATTGATGAGCTGTGGAAGTGCATCTACATACGTTGACCGCAGCTTGGTGAGTTCGCGATAGTTCAGAATGTCTTCGATAATCGGATTGTCCTTTGCCAGCTTAAGCAGCACATCTTCACCGGTAGCATACTGTCCTCCTCTGGTCTTTTTCATATTTCCTCCGAGGCGCATTTTTTCAAAAAGCACTTCACCCAACTGTTTGGGTGATGCCAGATTAAAGCGAATACCGCTTTGCTCATACACTTTCTCCTCGGCTTCATACGCCTCCTTTTCCAATTCCTTTGAATATGCTTTCAGAAAATCCACATCGATATTCACTCCTTCAAATTCCATATCCCTCAGCACCGGGACTAGGGGTGCTTCAATTTTCCTGAACACCTTCTCCACCTCTTTCTCCTTCAGTATGGGTTCGAATACCTGTTTTAACTGATAAGTCACATCCGCATCCTCCGCCGCATATTCCTTTATCTCTTCATAAGGTACATCACGCATATTACCCTGGCCTTTACCTCGTTTGCCAATCAATTCTGAAATGGACACAGGCACATAACCGAGATACTGCGCACTTAATAAATCCATATTCCTTCTACCCTCGCTCTCCATTACGTAATGAGCAAGCATTGTATCGAAAAGTTGCCCACTTAAATCAAGCCCATACCACTTGAGCATCAGCAGATCATATTTGATATTATGTCCGATC
>JACFNA010000129.1 GCA_019455085.1 Chitinophagaceae bacterium | reverse complement strand
ACCCTAAAAAACGTACTTTCTAAGCGATGCAATTCAAATATCCTGATGTGTTGAAAACAACGTCACTCCGGATTTTGCTTATTTCACTTGCAACCGGATTTCTGGCGTTAGGCCAGGCTTCTTTTGTGTATGGACAATCTTCAAAGAAATTGAAGACTATTATTGTGGACCCGGGCCATGGTGGCACTGCCAGCGGTACTGTAGGTGAATACGAAGGATCACTCCGGTCTAAAGAAAAAGATATCGTACTCGGCATTTCTCTGAAATTGGTGGACATCCTTAAAAAACAAATGCCTGATGTAAATGTAATCCCCACCCGGACAAATGATACCACGATGAGTGTAAAGGAAAAAGCAAAATTCGCCAACGATCATAACGGCGATCTCTTCGTATGTATTCACGCAGATGCCGTTCCCTTAAAAACGGGATCCAGAATCCTGGGTTATAAAGACAAGGTAGTTTATCATACGAAATATGTGGGTACCGGTAAGAACAAGAAAAAGGTAGTGACCAAGCAGGTGAAGAAAGTTCCGATCAAGGAATACTATAAAATCCCCACTTCCCGAAAAGGTACCAGCACCCTTGTGTTGGTTGCCAGGCAGACAGCTGAGAAAGTGAAGGCGATGGAAAATAGCGAAGCAGATTTTATTACCGACACTGAGGATAGTTCTTATCAGGTAAACTACTCCAGCCCTGAGTGGAAGGCCAGTGCGTTACTATATTCTCAGAAATATTTTCGCAGGAGTTATTTGCTGGCTAACCTCGTTCAGGAAGAAATAGCCCAGACCGGACGTCCTAATCTGGGGGTATGGCAGAGAGAAGAAGGACTTTGGGTGCTCCATGCCACCCAAATGCCTGCAATCCTTATCGAGACCGGATTTGTTCAAAACTATGACGACGAGCGATATCTCAACAGTGAAAGCGGTCAAAAGGAAATTGCCGAAGCAATTGCAAAAGCTATTATAAAATACCGCGATCAGATTGACGGTCCCACCAAACCCACTGCCACCACAATGGGAAATTAAGCATTAGTGCAAATCATTTGATAACACTTCCAATACAGGCAAATCGACAGTGGAAAATTGCCCAAAGCGCCCAAAATAAACCCGGCGGGTTTTCACTCGCTTAATATTTCACTATTTTGCACCCACAATAGCTATTATGAAGATTAATAATGAGACCAAAATCGGACTACTGGTTATATCGGGAATCGTACTGCTGATTTTCGGATCTAATTTTCTAAAAGGGAATACTTTATTTCATAAGGAAGTAAAAATGTATGCCGTCTTCTCGGATGTGCTGGGCCTTGCAAATTCTAATCCTGTAATTATTAATGGGATGCATGTGGGCAAAGTAGCTAATATCGATGGCGGAACAGATATGAAAAAAATCACAGTAACAGTTTCCTTCAAAAAGGAACTGAACATCCCTGCCAATTCTGTTGCTGTGATTAACCCGAATCTTCTGGGCAGCCCCTCACTTGAAATCCGTCTGGGTGACAGCAGTAAATTGCTCCGGGAAGGCGATTTTCTTCAGACACAGGAGGGAAGTGGCGCACTTGATGAGGCAATGAAAATTATCAACCCGGTACTATATGAAGTAAAGAATGCGGTGAAATCGCTTGATTCAGTATTTAACATCGTAAACACAGTGTTTGACTCAGAGACTAAAAACAGCCTTAAGCATATTGTAGATAACCTGGACAGCATCTCAGGCTCCTTCATTATGTCGGCGCGTTCTCTGGAATACCTGCTTGATAAAAATAATGGTGTCATCCCCGGCTCACTCAACCATATCAACGCTATTACGGGTAATCTGAGCAATCAAAATGAAAAGATTGACAGTATCATCACCCAGGTGAATACAGCCACCTCCCGTCTTGCCGCTGTGGATCTGGAAAAAACGCTTGATACACTTAATATGGCAATCAACGAATTCAGAAAAGGAGCCGAGGCCATTAACGGAAAATCCGGATCGCTGGGTATGCTGCTCAATGACAAAGGCCTCTATAACAATCTGGAATCGACCTCTCACAAACTTAATATCCTGCTTGATGATATCCGGGTACACCCCAGAAGATATGTAAATGTGTCTGTCTTTGGAAAGAAAGACAAAAAGGATTTTCTTACTGCACCTTTAATTGATGATACTCTTAAGGTTATAAAACAGTAAGATGCGGTATCTCATCCTATTACTATCCATTCTCGGAGGCGTAGCATCAAACGCTTCTGCCCAGGAAATAACCGTTCCACAACCCGCTCAGGATACACTGAGAGACTTTGAAATTATTCGTGGCCCCAGCATGCGCATGATCAAGACGGATACAGGCACATTGCAAACCCTTGCGGGAGGAGCCGTAGTGAGACAAAAAGGCACTACCTTCTTTGCAGACAGCATGGCACTTAATCTGGCCACCAGGCGCATGATGGCATTTGGCAATATCCATATCAGTGATGGTGACACGGTTCACATTTACTCCGGTTTCCTCACCTACTCCGGTGAAACAAAAATTGCGCTTCTCAGAAATAATGTGAGATTAACAGGAAAGAAAGGAAACCTTACCACACCTGAGCTCGACTACAATCTCGATCAGGGCATCGGAAACTATTATAAAGGTGGCAAGGTGATTAACAACAAGAATGTAATTACCTCTACTGAAGGTACCTACTATGCAGACACCAAAGATGTCTATTTCAAGAAAAATGTGAAAATGGATGGCCCCAAAAACCATATACGTACCGATACGCTGGTGTATAATATGAATAATGCTGTGCTTACCTTCACCACATACACCTATTTATGGAACGACGAAATAGAAGTAATTACTTCTCAGGGAAGTTATAACACAGATACAGGCGATGCATTTTTCACACGGCGTTCCACAGTTACAGACTCTACCGGACGTATCTACACAGCCGACATGATGGCGCTGGAGGGCGCTACGGATAATATCCAGATGGAAGGGAACGGAGTGGTAATAGACTCTGCAGAAGGCTTTGTGCTGCTGAGCAATCAGACATTCATGGATAAAAAGAATAACTCGGTGCTGGCTACCCGGAAACCGATACTAATTCTTACAAAAGACAAAGACAGTACCTACACTGCTGCAGATACTATATTCACAGCACTCGCAAAAACAGTCGACAATAAATTATTTTACGCTAACGATTCCACCACAGCCATTTCAGGCCGTCAGAGCGAAAAAATTGATTCTGTAAAGGCAGACTCATCAGCCGGTTTATTAAATAAAGGTATAATTCACACTACGGCTGATTCAGCCAAACCCCGCCCAATCCTTCTTCCAAAAGACACACTTTCAGCCCCTGAAGTCGTTGCCATACAAGATTCAACCGGACATAAAAAAATAAGCCCGGCCGATACGCTGCACAACCGAACAATACCTCCTGCGTTGCAGGAAACACAAGACACAAATAATCTGGCCAGGAAACCTTTGATGGAACGCAGTCCTACAGAGAAGATTGACTCGACGGCCCCCGTGCAGACCACACATCCGGTAAGTGACTCCCTGAATAACCAAACATCCACAGACTCACTCAGACAATCTGATGACAGCATACGCTATTTTATGGCATTCCACAATGTGCGTATTTATAACGACTCACTGCAAAGTGTCTGTGACAGTTTGTTTTTTTCTACGAGAGACTCTGTATTTCGTCTATACAAAAATCCTGTCGTATGGAGTAAAAACTCACAGGTTTCAGGCGACACAATGTTTCTGTTTACTAAAAACAAAGAAGCTGACAGGCTCTATGTATTCGACCGGGCAATGGTAGTCAACCAAACCCCTGAAGGATTTTTCAATCAGCTTTCAGGCAAAACACTGAATGCCTATTTTCTTGATCAGAAATTTGATCATATACGTGTAAAAGGCAGCCCGGGTGAAAGCGTCTATTATCTTCAGGACGAAGACAGTTCTTATATCGGTATGAAACGGGCATCGGCCGATGCTATCGATATGTTATTTAAAAAAGGGGAACTGAATAAAGTAATTTATATTAATCAGGTGAAAGGAAAGGCTTACCCCATGAGTCAGATTCCCGAAGACCAAAAGCTACTAAACGGTTTTGAATGGCTCGACAACCGAAGGCCTAAAAGCAGGACAGACTTATTCCGTTGAGTGTGCTTCTTCTTCCTCTTTCAGTTCCATCCGCGGAAGTAGTGCCGTCACCAATAATAAAATAGCTCCTCCGATAAGCAGGTAGATGCCTATTCGTTTTTCGGGACAAGTACCAAAATAGCACTGTGTATATAAAATATAGGTGCGAATAAGGTAAGCAATGCATATTGCTGCCACAAATATGTTTACCCGCTTGGCCCACATCCTGTCGATAAAAACAAATATCAGATAGACCGCAGCGAAAAAGATAAAAACCTTTCCGGGTTTTCCAAAGAGATTCTGATAGCTGTAAAAACCGGTAAATACTTCATTTCTGTCAGGATAAAATGCCCACGGCAAAAAGCAACTAATTATTAATAATGCACAGGCAATAACTGCGACAAACTTGTAATATTTCATTCTTGAACTTTCTAAGATTCATACTGCCCCACCAAAATGCAGAGGCCTCTCCATCTTCCCAATACCCATCAAGGATGCAAGTATAACCCAAAATGTGGAAAACAGAAAACAACCCCGACCCTGATTTCTGAAAAAGTTATCTATATTTAAAAACTATAAAAAAACTAAGCTCATGCAGAATAACTCTCAGCTCAATCGCTCACTTGGACTCAGCTTCGCAATAGTCCTGGTTTTGGGCAATGTAATCGGATCCGGAATATTCAAAAAAGTAGCACCAATGGCGGCCGAACTACACTCTTCCGGGTGGATACTGGCTTGTTGGTTACTGGGAGGCATTATCACAATGTTTGGCGCTGTCAGCAATGCCGAGATCGCAAGTATGCTGGCTGACACCGGTGGTGAATATGCTTATTACAAAAAAATATATAACCGATTTTTCTCTTTCATATATGGCTGGGCCAACTTTGCAGCAATCAAGACCGCTGCTATCGCCTCTGTCTCTTATGTGTTTGCAGAGTCTCTCCATTCATTGCTTAACCTTCCTGAGGTATTCGCCTCTTTGGAAAGTGTAAATCTTTTTGGCATCTTCTATCCCTTTCAGGGATTCAATGTGAAGTTGGCTGCTATGGCGCTTATTATATTCCTCACATGGTTCAATAGCCGTGGCCTCAAAATGGGCGCTAACCTCAGCACCATCATTTTGATTCTGGTAGTCGGTGGCGTACTTGTCATCACTTTCGGAGCAAGCACTACACCAGATGCTGACTATACAAGAGCTTTTTCTTTTGCTACTTCTGATGGTAGTACGGTGACGATCAGTGCCGTCTTTACTGCAATGCTGGCCGCTTTCTGGGCTTACGAGGGATGGAACTCAATCGGATTTCTCGGAGGTGAAATAAAAAATGCACATCGCAATCTTCCGTTTTCATTAATAATAGGCCTTTCAGTTGTGATTGTGCTCTATCTTGTGGCCAACTCTGCTTACCTGGCTGTAATGCCTGTAGATCAGATGGAAGCAGTAAACGCTGCCGGCAATCAGGTAGCTGCTATTGAGGTAGTAAAGACTTTTTGGGGCACGGCTGGGGTCACCTTTATTTCTGTACTTATCTTACTATCAACCTTTGGATGCACGCATGCCACGATAATGAGCAATGCGCGCACATCATACGCCATGGCCAGCGAAGGATTATTCTTTAAGAAAATGGCAGTAGTCAACAAAGAACACGTACCCGGGAATGCGCTCTGGTATCAATGTGTATGGGCATGTCTGTTAGTATTGTCCGGAACGTTTGATCAACTTACGGATATGCTGATTTTTGCCGCCTTTATCTTTTATGGCGCTACCACACTAGGAGTATTCATTCTTAGAAAGAGAATGCCCGATGTGGCCCGTCCTTACAAAGTATGGGGATATCCTATAGTACCGGCCATCTTCATTATTTTTTGCGCGACACTGATTGTAAACACCGTGTTTACACGTCCAAGAGAAGCCGGTATCGGATTGGTTTTAATCATGATTGGCGTTCCGCTATTTTATTGGTTTGGGAAGAAAAAGAAAGCTTCTTCTTAAATTAGAGCACTCAGTCGATTAAACATTAATAAACCCCACTTATGAAAAAATTCCTCTTCTTCGCTCTAATTGCATGCAGCAGTATGGCGACAGCTCAAAGTATCGAAGTGCTCGATAGCAATCGTTCCATTTCAATCAGAGGGCTCTCTGTGGTTGATAATAATATCATCTGGGCCAGTGGCACCAGAGGACAGGTTGCACTAAGTACAGATGGGGGTAAGACGTTCACATGGAAAACAGTGGCCGGTTACGAAAAGGTTGACTTCAGAGATATTGAAGCCTTCGATGCAAAGACGGCAATCATCATGAGTACAGCCTCTCCTGCCTACATTCTTCGGACTCACGATGGCGGTAACACATGGGACAAAGTGTATGAGAATACCGACAGTTCCATGTTTCTGGACGCAATGGAATTCTGGAATGATATGAGTGGAATAGTAATTGGCGACCCTCAGCATGGGAGGTTCTTCATCGGGCGTACATTCGACGGGGGAAAATCATGGCAGTCTATTCCCGAGTCTTTCCGCCCTATTGCAGCACCGGGCGAGGCCTGCTTTGCTGCCAGCGGGACTAACATCAGAAAGCTAAAAAAAGATGAAGCCGTATTCATCAGTGGGGGCAGGGAATCAAACCTGTTTGTCAGAGACGAAAAAATTAAAATCCCGGTACTTCAGGGTAAGGAGTCCACAGGTGCAAACTCTATCGCCATCAAGAAACACAAGACGATGGTCGTAGTCGGCGGAGACTTTAACCAACCGGCTGACACCACAGGTAATGCTGCTATTTCTTACGATGGGGGTAAGAACTGGATAAAGCCCACTACCCCACCCGGCGGCTACAGGAGTTGTGTAGAGTATATAAAGGGAAGCCGGTGGATCACCTGTGGATTAACCGGTGTGGACATCAGTAATGACGACGGAAAGAATTGGAAACAAATCAGCAGCACCCCTTTCCATGTAGTGTGCAAAGCCAAGAAAGGCAGCGCAGTTTTTCTTGCAGGTTCAGGAGGCAGGATTGCCAGGCTTGTAGAGTAGCCTCTCGCCATCTGGCAGATAGCATCAGGTTACAATGCTATGTAACTTTCTTTCCTGCTCAATCAAAAATTTTCCCTGCATTTAGAATATTATTAGGATCAAATACCTTTTTGATTCCTTTCATTAAGTCAATCTGCGAAGGAGTGAACATTATATCCATAAACCGCTTCTGTACTAAACCTATTCCGTGCTCTCCGCTAATGGTGCCCCCTAATTCTTTTACCAGTGCAAATAACGCCCTCAGACACTTTATAATTTCCGGATCATCCTGGGTGTTATCTGTTCCTTCTTTCTTTATCCTGATATGCAGGTTGCCATCCCCGGCATGGCCAAAACATACTGACTTAAAACCATATTCATCGCCCAGCTTTTTCACTCCTTTTATGAGTGCCGGAAGCTGGTATCTGGGTACTACTGTATCTTCCTCTATTGAGTAACCATCGTTTTTAACTGCTTCAGGTAATCTCCTCCTTACTTTCCACAATTCCTCTTTTGGTGCAGCATTGTCTGCAAAATAAATCTCTCCACAGTCATATTGCATCAACACTTCAGAGATAGCTTCTATTTCCTGCATGAGGGTGTCCATGTGGTTTCCATCCACCTCTACAATCAAATGAGCCGCAGTGCCTTCTGTCACCTGAACAGAAGTACTATCAAGCGAACGAACAGCAATTTTCAGTCCGTCGATCTCCATCAACTCCAGGCCGCTGGGAGTGTAGCCAGCGCGGAAGATTGCACTTACTGCCTCACACGCTTTTTCAACTTCCCTGAAAGGCACCAGCATCAACAGGTCGTGTTTGGGATGAGGCAACAGCCTTAAAACAATCTTGGTAACAATTCCTAAAGTACCTTCACTGCCTACAATCAATTGGGTCAGATTATAACCTGTAGCATTTTTCAGGACGTTTGCACCAGTCCACATAATCTCACCCGAAGGAAGTACTACTTCCAGATTAAGAACATAATCTTTCACCACTCCATATTTTACCGCTTTGGGACCACCGCTGTTTTCTGAAATATTCCCTCCAATGAAGCAAGAACCCCTGCTGGCAGGATCAGGCGGGTAAAAAAGGCCTTTCTCCTTTACCGCATCCATCAACACCTGAGTAATCACTCCGGGTTCTGTAGTCACCTGCAGATTCTTTTCATCTATTTCAAGAATAGTATTAAAGCGCTCAGTGGAGATAACCACGCCTCCAAGATGAGGCAATGCACCACCCGTAAGGCCTGTACCTGCCCCGCGCGGGGTCACCGGAATCAGATGAGTATTACATATCTTCAAAATACTGCTGATTTCTTCCGCAGACCGGGGTTTTAAAACCACCTGAGGCATGAAGTGCAGCGTCTCTGTATGATCTTCTGCATACTTCTCTTTATCCTCCCCTTCTGTAATCACAAAAGCATCTCCGCAAATTTTCCTGAAGGAATCCAGCACTGATTGCTCTATTGCCTTTTGACTCATAACCAGACTTTCATTTTTTTAACGTGCGTAAAAGTAAATAAACATCACCTTGAAAAGATGATTATTATTCAAATAATCAATAATAATTTTTTCATGTACCCTATTCCTGCATAAGGCGGCAATGGTTCATATCATTGTGCTTCCCTATCTGGAAAGGATAATTATCCGGGATAGGTGATTTTCAGAATCTTCAGCTTTTGTATTTTTCCACCCCTGTTAAAGTCTGCGATCTCACCCTCTTTTTTACCAATCAACGCTCTTGCTATGGGCGCTGTAAAGGCCACCTTTCCCTGCTTAATATCTGCCTCATCCACTCCT
>JACFNA010000418.1 GCA_019455085.1 Chitinophagaceae bacterium | reverse complement strand
AGCCTTCTGTACTCAGGCCTGAAATCGTGTCCCCATTCACTGATACAGTGTGCTTCATCCACTGCTACAAAAGAAATATTAAGGTCTTTGAAGAAGTCCACATTATCTTCTTTTGTCATCGTTTCAGGTGCCACGTATAGCAATTTTGTTTTACCTGAAAGAAGGTCGTCTTTTACTTCTTTTATCTGCCCCTTATTCAGGGTGCTGTTCATAAAGTGGGCAATATCGTCTGTGCTGCTATAACCTCTGACCAGGTCCACCTGATTTTTCATTAATGCAATGAGAGGAGACACTACTAAAGCACATCCTTCACTTATGATAGCAGGTAACTGGTAACATAGGCTTTTGCCACCTCCGGTAGGCATAATCACGAAGGTGTCTTTTCCATCGAGGAGGCAGTTGATAACTTCTTCCTGAGTGCCTTTGAAATTATTAAATCCGAAATACTTATGCAGTTCGGCAGCAAGGTTTCTTTTTGGTAATTTCTTTTCTGCAGGTTTATCAGACTTTCCTGTTGTCTTTTTTGATTTGGTTTTTGCTGTTGGCATTGATTAGGTATTCATATTCCACTAAAAACTTTCAAGAGGGTTTCAAAGTTATCCCAATTGAAAATGAAAATTTATTTTTATTCAGGTTTTAACATTCATGCATAAATTCGGGTGACCATTGGGGAAGATACGAATTATTTGGATGATCTCTGATGAATTGTTTTGAATGGAATTGTTTGAATTTGAATTAGGTTTGCAACATTCTGTTTTTGAGACCTTAAAGGGGAGTGGACAAATTGTAATTTATGGATGCTGATATCATTTCTGTAGCCAAAGCAGCGATTGTAGCCGAAGCCGAATCTGTGCAGGGGCTGCTCGATTATGTGAATAGCGACTTCGAAAATATTGTCGGCCTGGTGTTTAAATGTAAAGGCAGAATCGTAATAAGCGGTATAGGGAAGAGTGCGTTAATTGCTCAGAAAATTGTAGCATCTATGAACAGCACAGGCACTCCCGCTATCTTTTTACACGCGGCTGATGCATTGCATGGCGATTTAGGTATGGTGCAGCCGGATGATGTGGTGATGATCATCAGCAAGAGTGGTGAAAGTCCGGAGATAAAAGTGCTGGC
>JACFNA010000128.1 GCA_019455085.1 Chitinophagaceae bacterium | reverse complement strand
AACTTTATAATTATGGAAAATAGAAAACCCAAGATTCTGATTTGTGAGGACGATCCCAATCTGGGGATGGTTCTGAAAAATTATCTGGAACTTAACGATTATGATGTCATTCTGGAGCGCGACGGCAGACTAGGCCTGGCTGCTTTCCAGAGAGAGAAGTTTGATATATGCCTGCTGGATGTGATGATGCCCAATATGGATGGCTTTACGCTGGCTGAAGAAATAAGAAATGTGGATCCGGACATGCCCCTGTTTTTCCTCTCAGCAAAGACGATGAAGGAGGATATCATCAAAGGGTACAACCTCGGTGCCGATGACTACATCACCAAACCCTTTGACAGCGATGTACTCCTGCACAAAATAAAGGCTATACTCAAACGTAATGAAGAATTACATAAAGAGGAAGCCAATGTAGAATACGACCTTGGTAAGTATCACTTTAATCCGCGCCTCAGACAACTGGGAATCGGAAAGGATGTACAAACACTGTCACCAAAAGAAAATGAACTTCTGAAGATGCTGGCAGAATACAAGAATGACCTGCTACCCAGAGAAAAGGCATTGAAAAAAATATGGGGCAGTGATACCTATTTCAACGGAAGAAGTATGGATGTATATATTGCCAAACTAAGGAAATATCTGAAAGGAGATGAGAACCTGGAAATTGTGAACATTCACGGAAACGGATTCCGTCTGGTAGAGAAAGAAGCATAAACGTCCTTTACTTTACAAGTCAGCTTACTAATAAAACAGCCGCAGCAATGCCGGCTGTTTCTGTTCTCAGCCGATTGTGTCCGAGAGATACCCCGATAAAACCAGCCTCTTCAAAAATAGCTACTTCGTCCGGGCTGAAATCTCCCTCCGGCCCTATAAGCAGCAACCTTGATTTACGCGAATCGCTTACATCTTTCAATACCATACGCGGCTTCTCTTCCAGGCAATGTGCTATGAGGCGTTGGTCGTATTCCTGATCGTTTATCAATTCCGTAAGTGCAATTGGCCCTGTAAGTTTTGGTAAAAAGAATTGCCGGCTTTGCAACATGGCGCTTACCATAATACTTTCAAGCCGGCCTGTTCTGCACGACTTCTTCTCGGTGCGCTCACATTGCAATAAGATAACAGAGTTTATTCCTAACTCAGTAGCCTTCTCTACAAACCATTCCAATCTGTTTTCATTTTTCAGCAGTGAAATGGCTATGGCAGTCCGGACTTCCGGTAGTGCATGCAATTTTATTTCGATTATAGTTGCCTCCGTACCCCTCTTATCTGCCACTGAAATTTCAGCTGTCACTTCTGCCCCTTTTCCATCTGTCAGAATAATTCGCTCTCCCGGTTTCATTCTTAACACCTGCGCTATGTATTTAGAGTTTTCGGCTGATAATCTTATTATGCCGTGTACTCCTCCCACTCGTTCATCGTAAAAAAAAGGTAATTGCATCTGCCATCAACATTTAAAACCCTGCCTTCAGATAACTCCATCCTTCCGACTGGCGTATTACCAGATGTGCCACTGCAGAAGGTATTATTTCTACCGAAGGTAGCAAATCTGATTCCCGCAACTCATGTACATCCATCGTATTTCGACAAACCAGCACGGATATATGATTATTAATTATGCTGCTTATCTGACCTTTCCAGTGAGATTGCTTTTGCACAAAGCATATTGCCCGCGAATGCACCACCAGCTCAATACGGATTGATGGGATAGCCCCGACCAGGTTTGAAATCTGTGCTATCACAGCCTTGTGTACTTCCACCTCATCAGTAGAAAGTTGAATTACCACTTTTTGTGGATCGTATTTATTCATATCTGCAAAGAAAGCCCTTTTTCACACCTCACTGAGCCTCCATTCATCATAAAATATTACCGCTCATACAAATAGTAAAATAATTTTTATTAAACTAAAACTTCATAATATGCTTACAATCAATAAGTTACTTTTTATACACTACTATTTTTCAGATACTACTAACCTAAAGATAGTAGTATGTATTGCATACTACTATAAAAAACTACTACTTTTGTGATGTAATTATTCATTCACACGACAAACAGAGGAAAATGAATATAGAAAACACAGCCAGTCAGATGCGCAAAGGGGTGCTAGAGTTTTGCATTCTTTCTGTAATCAAATCAGGTGAGGTTTACCCTAGCGAAATAATAGATGCCATGAAAGCGGCCAACCTCAACCTGTTGGAAGGTACCTTGTATCCATTACTTACCCGCCTGAAGAATGCAGAGTTACTCAATTACAGATGGGTAGAAAGCACAGGTGGCCCTCCGAGGAAATATTTTTCGCTGACAGAAAAAGGGCTCACCTTCTACAAAGAACTGGAGGCGACGTGGAACGAGCTGGCAAATGCAGTAGAGGCAATTACTTCAGAGAATAAAGAACCAAACCATTCAACTTCATAAAACAGCATCACAATGAAAAAGGTCATCAATATCAACTTTCAGGGTTCGGTAGTACCGATTGAAGAAAGTGCATACGATATATTGCGACAGTATATCGATAGCCTTCGGACATATTTTTCCGAAGAAGAAGGAAAGGATGAGATCATCAATGATATCGAAAGCCGCATCAGCGAATTGTTTCAGGAACGCCTCAAAGGAGGTGCCACCTGTATTACAGATGATGACGTCAATGCCATCAT
This sequence comes from Chitinophagaceae bacterium, assembly GCA_019455085.1. Taxonomy (GTDB): domain Bacteria; phylum Bacteroidota; class Bacteroidia; order Chitinophagales; family Chitinophagaceae; genus Ginsengibacter. Next base: position 6,304 of record JACFNA010000128.1, on the reverse strand, counting down.
AGACAATATGGGCAGGCCAAAGGATTTTGCTGCCGCAGACAGTGAAGGGGGCGACTCTGAACACAATGATTCGAAGAGAGGTTCCTCATCATCTCAATATCAGTGGCAACCCAATCAGGGCAGGCTCTTCCGCGACGAACACAATAAGATACTGGGCGGGGTATGTAGTGGAATTGGTAATTACCTGAGAATTGATCCATGGATTGTCAGGATACTATTCATCATATCCGGAATTGGAATTCTTGCCTACCTGATTCTCTGGATTTTTATCCCTTCCAATATAGGGAGCAGTACAGGCCCAATAAGGAAGTTGTATAGAAATCCCGACGATAAAGTGCTTGCAGGAGTGTGCGGCGGTATTGGTAGCTATTTCAATATCAGCTCCTGGATTCCCAGAATACTCTTTCTGATTCCTCTGTTGTCTGTAATCTTCCATTTAGGCGGACGATGGTTGTTCTACCCCAATTTCGCCACAATCACATTCCTCCCCGGTTCTCTATTGATTTATATTGTGCTGTGGGCCATAATTCCGGTAGCAAAAACTACGAGTGAAAAACTGGAGATGAAAGGCGAAAAAATTGATCTTGATTCAATCAAAGAATCGGTGAGCAGAGAAATGAAAGAGGTAGCAGAAAGACTTGAAAAGATGGGAAAGAGTGCCGGTGATTATGTGAAAGAAAAAGGTCCCCAGATGCGACAGGAGTTCAGTTCTGCAGTATCCGGTTCAGGTAGCGTATTGGGAAATATCATCATTACCATCTTCAAAATTTTTGTGTACATCATTCTGGGGTCTATCGCTTTTGCACTGCTGGCCACCGTATTTGCAATTGCAGTTGCAGCCATTGGAGTGTTTCCTTTGAAGAATTACCTGGTAGCGGACGGGTGGCAAAATATCCTGGCCTGGGGTACACTCATCTTTTTTGTAATGGTACCGGTGGTGGGAATCACTACATTCATTATACGTCAACTGGCACGCAGGAAAAGCAACCGTTATTTTCGGAATACGATGATTGGATTATGGATATTAGGATGGATTTGCCTTTTTGCACTGATATCCTTTGTAGGACGCGATTTTAAGTTTGTTTCCGCAGCGCCAGACTCTAAAATTGAATTGGTAAATCCTACTACATCCTATCTGGAAGTGAAACCCCTAAAGACTCCAGATTCAAGATGGAGAAGATGGATGTCGTTTGAACCATATACTCAACTCAGAGGTTTCGTGGACGACACCGTGTATGCCGGAAATGTAATGATCAGAGTTTTCAAATCAAGCGATAATCAGTACGCTGCCAGCTATACCGCAATCAGCAACGGGCATACTCAGGAAAAAGCCTCTGTATTAGCATCAAAAATCAGGTTTCACGCATCGTCGGACGATAGTGTACTTTATCTGGACAATGCAATTCCTATTAACGCTACCGACAAATTCAGAAATCAACTTGTGGAAGTAAGGATCTATGTGCCATTAAACCATCGGATAAAAATCAATAACAGTTTTCGCAGCAGCTATTACAAAGCCAACTTCACCATGTTTGGGTCGCGCGATTACTGGAACAGTACAGATGGATATTATCTATGGCCAGGGCACGAATACATAATGACCGAAGATGGGCCTAAGCGTATCAATTCTGACAATGATGACGACGATGATGATGACGATAACTACCGTTATAAAGGTTCCTCAATCCAAATGGACTCAATGAGGCTGGAACAAAGAAAACAAATTGATGCCATGGAACGAACCATTGACTCCGTTAAAGAAGCACACAAAAGAATAAATAAAAACCTTCAGGATTCTCTAATGAAAAAAAGAAATGAAATAGACCGCGAACTTCAAAACCTCGACAGACAAAGCGCAGCTTCACTCCTACTGCCATCGGGGTGGGGAGCTTTGTCTCAGGGGTGCTTCATATACATTTAATCCCATGTTTCTTTGAAGTTGGATAAGAGTCCTGCTACCTGAAAAGGGGCAGGGCTTTTTTCGTACAGAAAGGTTACCTTACTATAACTTCAATAGTTGACGGTATTAGGACGGGTGCATTTTCAATAACAGAAAGGTTACCTTACTATAACTTCAATCCGCATTCCCATTAAAATATGACTCAATGCACCCGACAAAAAAATACCGAAGCTGTGCTCCGGTATTCAAAAATCAATAAAAATAAATCTGCTTAAGCTGTTCCTTCTGCAATCTTCGCTTTTATTTTTCCTTCTATTTCCGCTGCGAGTTCAGGATTGTCTGTAAGCAGGGTCTTTACGGCATCTCTGCCCTGCCCCAGCTTATTTCCTTCGTAGCTAAACCAACTGCCGCTCTTCTGTACTATGCCCAGATCCACACCCATGTCAATAATTTCACCATTCTTAGAAATTCCTTCTCCATACATAATATCAAACTCAGCCACTCTGAAAGGAGGCGCCATCTTGTTCTTCACCACCTTCACTTTTACTCTGTTACCCACAGAATGATCACCATCTTTTATCTGAGCCATTCTCCGGATATCTAACCGCACTGAAGAATAAAACTTCAGGGCATTACCTCCGGTAGTAGTTTCAGGATTTCCAAACATCACCCCAATCTTTTCCCTGAGCTGATTAATAAAGATGCAGCAGCATTTGGTTTTGCTGATGGTACCTGTCAGTTTTCTGAGCGCCTGACTCATTAACCTGGCCTGAAGCCCCATCTTGCTGTCTCCCATCTCGCCTTCCAGTTCTCCTTTGGGTACCAGAGCGGCCACAGAGTCAATCACCACCACATCCAGCGCACCACTGAGAATTAATCTGTCAGCAATCTCCAGAGCCTGCTCTCCATAGTCCGGCTGGCTGATCAGCAGATTGTCCACATCTACTCCCAACTTCTTAGCATAGATACTGTCAAAAGCATGCTCAGCATCTATAATTGCACACACACCTCCTTTTTTCTGTGCCTCAGCAATTACATGGATCGCCAGGGTTGTTTTACCTGAAGATTCCGGCCCATAAATTTCAATTACCCTCCCTTTGGGCAATCCGCCAATACCCAGTGCCACATCCAATCCAAGCGAACCGGTTGAAATTACTTCATGAGCCTCATGCGACTTTTCGTTCATCATCATCACACTCCCCTTTCCAAAGTCTTTATCTATCTTTTCCATAGTCAGCTTCAATGACTTGAGCTTCTCGGATATTTTTTCTGTTTTGTCTTTTTCCGTTGCCATTTGATTCGTTTGAATTGATTAAAATGTAAAGTTATCAGAAGGGCAAATATAGAGAATATTATTTATCAACACTAATTATTTTAGCCAAATAAAATAATATTTTTAGCATTCATGTTGTTCTAAAAATCAACCAGGAACAGTACTTCGCTACCCGAAAAACCATTCTATAAAATTCTTACTTTTTGTCAGAAAAAGTTTCCTGTAGCTGCGTATATCGGTATGGATAGTGTGGATAACACTAACTTTCAAAAAAAGCCTTCAGCCTGGCACCTGCTTCCCGAAGCGTGGCATCCTCTTTTGCAAAACAAAAGCGAAGCAATCCCTGGTTTCTCTTATCTGCGTAAAACGAAGATACCGGGATGGCAGAAACGCCGGCTTCGACCGTCAGCCTTTTTACGTAGGAGAGTTCATCCTCATTACTTAAGTCTGAATAATCATACAACTGAAAGAAACTACCTTTTGAAGGTATTGGCTTCAGACCCACGGCAGACAGCAAAGACTCCAGCAGGTCGCGTTTAGGTTCAAAGAATTTTCCAAGTCCCAAATAAGCTTCTTTATCACCTAAATAGGTTGCCAGTGCAAACTGCACCGGACTAAAACAACAAAACGCATTATACTGGTGCACCTTCTTGAACTCAGTCATTAACTTCTCAGGTGCGATACAATAACCGGTCTTCCATCCGGTGCAATGATATACTTTGCCAAAGGAATAGGTAACAAAACTCCTTTGAAATAATTCAGGATACCTCAATACACTTTCAAATCTCTGATTATCGAATACCAGATGCTCATACACCTCATCGCTAAGAAGATACAGACCGTTGCTCAACACAAGATCACTTAACTCCACCATATCCGTTGCAGAAAGCAGCATCCCCGAAGGATTGTGTGGATTGTTAATGATAATCATTTTGGTACGCGGAGTTATCGCCTCCCGCACCCTCTCCCAATCGATTTTAAAATCAGGCGCAGACAGTGGTATCAACACCGGCCGTCCACCATTGATTTCAATATTCGGAATATAACTATCATACGCCGGCTCAAATACAATCACCTCATCTCCTTCATGAAGTACTGTAGTGAAAGCTGTATAGATGGCGTAAGTAGCGCCGGGTGTCACACAAACTTCGGTTTCGGGATCTACAGATAACCCATACAGGAAATCTATCTTTTCAGCAATGGCTTTTCTGAGTGGGGCAATACCCGCCAATGGCGCATACTGATTGTGTCCATCCTCCATGGCTTGGGTCAACAGGTTTACCAGTTTGCCATCCATTGGATAATCAGGAAATCCTTGTCCGAGGTTGATGGCACCACATTCGGAAGAGAGTCGGCTCATAGTGGTGAAGATCGGTTCACCTCCATCCAGTTTTCCGTTGAGCATTATAAGAATTTGTCTCCTATGTTACGTTTAATTTCTGCGAGATACTCCTTAATATTTTGTTCATTTTCTTTCTTGCAGACTAATAGTGCATCAGGTGTATCCACTACTATATAATCTTCAAGCCCCTGCAACAACACTAGCTTCTTTCCATGAGAATGCACAATATTCTTTGTAGAATCAAAGAGTATCACATTTTCGCCTGCCACTGCATTCTCCATATAGTCTTTTTCAAGATTCTGGTAGGCGCTTCCCCATGTACCCAGATCGCTCCAGCCAAACGACGCCGGAATTACATATACATTATCGGCCTTTTCCAGAATGCCATAGTCTATGGAAATATTCACACACAGCGGATACACGCGATCAATCGTAGCTTTTTCTTTTGGAGTATTCAGTGCAACCCTGGCACCATCAAACAACTCATACACTTCAGAAAGGTATTTTTCAAAGGCACTTAAGATACTTTGAGTCTGCCACACAAAAATCCCCGCATTCCACAGGAAATCACCACTGGCCAGAAAGGTTTTGGCAAGTTCCAAATCAGGTTTTTCTGTAAAGGTCTTTACCTTATATACATTATCTGAAACAGCCGGCTGCTCGTATTGAATATAACCATATCCCGTATTCGGATGTGTGGGCTTGATTCCCAGAGTCACCAATGCATTATTCTCTCTTGTGAACCCAAGCGCTTCCAGACACACTTTTACAAAGTCAGTATTATTTAAGATCAGATGATCTGCCGGAGCACATATCAGGTTTGCATTGGGATTCAGCTGATTGAGCTTCATACTGATATAGGCAATACAGGGAGCCGTATTTTTCCTGGAAGGTTCACAGACGATATTATCCGGATTGATCTCCTTAAGTTGTTCTTCCACCAGTTTCCGGTACTCCACAGCTGTAACCACATAGATATTCTCTACAGGGATAAACTGCTTAAAACGATCGAACGTAGCCTGGATCAGCGTTTTGCCTGTATTTAAAATATCCAGGAACTGTTTAGGGTAATCCACCCGGCTCACCGGCCAGAAGCGGCTTCCAATACCACCGGCCATTATGGCCACATAATTATTTAAATTGTTCTTCATCTTCTTTTATTAAATTATCCCTTCCCTTACCAGATCATGCAGGTGGATGATCCCTTTATAGCCGGTCTCATCAGCTACCACAAGCTGAGTAATATTGTACCCCCTCATCAACTGTAGTGCATTGACGGCAAGTTCTGAAGGATTAATCGTTTTGGGGTTACTGCTCATAATATCCTTTGCAGCAATATGGGTGTCGTACATATCTTTTTCTAACATTCTCCTGAGATCACCATCAGTAATGATTCCTGCGACGTGTCCCTGAGCATCCGTGACCACAGTAGCACCCAGTCGTTTTCTGGTCATCTCCACAATCACCTCTTTAATAGTGCTGTCTGTTTTCACTTCAGGCCTCTCATTCTGGATATACAAATCGGCTACCCGCAGATAAAGCCTTTTACCCAAAGCCCCTCCCGGATGGTAACGCGCAAAATCTTTAGTATCAAACCCTCTCAACTTCATAAGGCAAACTGTAAGTGCATCACCCATCACCATCTGCGCAGTAGTGCTGCTTGTAGGCGCCAGATTATTGGGGCATGCCTCTTCAGAAACGGTAGAATTAAGAAAATAGTCTGCAAAACGTACCAGGGTGCTGTTTTCATTACCACAGAGTGCAATTATCTTGTTCCCAAAGTTGCGAA
>JACFNA010000127.1:1819-8969 GCA_019455085.1 Chitinophagaceae bacterium | reverse complement strand
TGGAGGGGCTCCGTTCCGCTTCGGCTACGCCTTCGCTCCACTACACCCCTCCAAGAAAAACAACAAACTATGCTTAAATTATTCTACTTTTAATTTGTACTAAAAATGGGGAGCCTACATAGAAGCGCAGCCCCATTTCACAACGATAAAAAACTAACTAAAGAACCTTTAAAAAATAATTTATCCCCTTAGTGAAACGATTCAACAAGAAAACATTTTAACTCCAGGCGTTCGATGCTGATATATATTATCATATTTTTTCTAATTGCTTTTTTTGCTGTCGAATATGAGTTGGGAAACAGAAAGCTTTCAGGAGCCTTTATAGCGCTCACCATCCTGCTCATTCTTTTTGCAGGGTTAAGGAATCCGTTCGTACCTAAAGATTACCTGGTTTATGAATTTATCTTCGATAATATAGGGAAAGATAATATGGCCGGCGATAATATCAGTAAATCATTAGAGCCCGGTTTTTACGGATTAATTCTCCTTTTCAAATCGCTTTTCACTAATTATTATACACTGGCGATTATGATATGTTGTGCAGTGGTAGCAGTCACCTTGCATAGTCTTTCCTTCCACAAATACAGCTTTAACCCATTCCTGGCGTTACTCATTTATTATAGCAACTTCTTCTTCCTGCATGAAATGGTCCAGATAAGAATTGGAATTTCTATTTCTATTATTCTGGTTAGCCTGCCGCTGCTAATCAACAAGAAATATCTTGCATTCGGATTACTTGTTATCTTCGCCACGCTTTTTCACTACTCTGCTATCCTTGCACTCAGCTTTTTCTTTTTCAAGAATCAAATCTTCAACAAGAAATTCTATGCCGCGTTATTGATTTTTGCGCTCCCTTTCGGAATGCTCAATCTGGGTACAATCAATATTTTTGAAGTACTCAGCATTATTGATAGTGCCAACCCAAAACTGTCTAATTATTCGAACACGTCCATAATGGGTTTAGATGCTGCGGCCAACCTTTTTAATGTAATGAATTTAATGAGTATTGTCATAGCGGGATATCTACTTTATGTAATACCAAAGGAAGACTTGTTGAAAGATAACTACTTATCACTTTTCCTGAAATGTGAAATAGTATCCATATTCATTTTTTGTGCCACCTCATCCAATGCACTTATTGCATTTAGGGTAAGCGAAGTCTTTAGTATTTTTTCTATCTTTCTTTTTGTATATCTAACTAAATATTTACCCTTTAAGAAATTAAATATTTGGCTGGTAATAGGTATTGCACTCATCTTCCTCAGCTTAAATATTTTTGATGGAGACTTTATAAAACCCTACCGCATATATGATTTCTCCTGATAAGATAAGAGAGGATAAAAATCGGACAAGATTGATATTGTAATCGTAAACTGAAGTGCGGGTAAGCTCGTTCAGGATTGTGTCAAGTCTATATTCACTACCAATAACAATCCACTTCGGGGCAATGTAATCATAATGGACAACGATTCGAAAGATGGAAGCCTAAAACCTAAGAAGTTGAGAATAGAAGTGAAAACAAGAAAAATCCCCACAGATAAGCATTATCCATAACGGGTTTCAGACAAACTTCCGAATTGCCTTATCCGCCCGACAGAACAGTTAAGACCGACAAGGGAAAAAAGTAACTTTGCTTTATCAACTTCGGGCAGTGAGGATTCTTTTGTTGATTCCGAAAGTCAGACTTATTTTAGATGGCCAAAATCTGCTATTTTATTCGACCAGGCAGATTATAAAAAATAAAAGATCAGCAATGGAATTATTTGCCAGATTTAAAAAGGATTACTTCAATTATCTGGTCAGTATTATATTACCTGCACTTATTTCCGGAGTCTCTATCCCGGTTTTCAAAAGGATGCTCGGAGCCGAAGGATACGGGCAGTTTGCCTTATGGCTAAACGCTATACTGTTAACAACATCCTTCATCACAGGATGGCTTGTGCAAAGTATTATCCGCTTTTTCCCGGCAAGCACCGATAAAAGGGATTTTTACCAAAGAAGCCTCCGGCTATTGATACTAGCACTCCCTATTGCTATAATACCGGCAGGTATCCTTGCATGGACAATTTCAGGAAAGGCCATTCTGGTCGTACTTTGTATTGTAGCGCTTATAAGCAGCTCATTTCAATTTGCCATCTTACCTGTCGCCCAGTCATTCTTTCTGTCGCGAAAAATTATTACATCAGAAATCATCAGAACAGTGATTTACTTTGCCGGTGGCATACTGTTAATTACATTGACTGATCTGCATTACCTTACCAGTCTCCTGCTTGCTGTGGCAATTTCCTATATCTGCTCATTTACTTTTCTTTACAAGACCTGTAATTCCAGGACACACCGGGAACCAGTCGCAGATACAGCAGAGAGTAATTCGTCACAACTTATCAGAAAGTTTTATTCATACGGAGCTCCTTTATCCCTCTGGTTTGTGTTTACTTATTTACTAACCTATATCGACAAACTGTTTTCCATCCATGCTTTTGGAGCTACCTATCAGGGTAACTATCAGGCCATGTTTGACTTTATTGGGAAAAGTATCACACTGCTGATCACACCCGTAATATCAGCGCTATTTCCACTGCTCACTGCAGCTTACGAATCAGGTAATAGAAACGAGATCAGAGGCTTTATGATCAAAATCTTTCTATACGAATTCTCGGGATTCATCCTCGTAAGCATCGGATACTGGATATTTGGGGCAGACCTGCTTTTTTATGTCCTGGATATCCCGAAAACCTTTAATTATGAACTGATTGGGTTCATCATCATTTGCGGAACCTTTGTCTGGCAGTTGGCCATACTTATCCATAAAAGATTTGAATTAAACCTCAAAACCAGATTTTTATTAATTGCCGTAATAATCGCGTTTCTTTGTCAGGTATCATTTTATTACCTTATGAGAGAAACCGGGAATGAACTTGCTGCTCCTCTGGGTTTTCTAATTGCTTCACTGGTATATTTTACAATAGTGTCTCTACCTGAACTGGGCTCATTATTAAAAATGCAAAACCATAAATCAGGCCCTGGTCAGCAACCGGCACCAAACAGGTAAACAGAATGAATCACCTGATAGAAACAGGATTTATTGTACTCCACCTCTTACTATTCATCGCCATGTATAAATGGATGAGAAAGGAGATAATGCATCCCGGAGTGCTTTACTCACTTATCTGGTTTGTAATTCTGGCACTTCATCTGATATTTCGCTTCACCGTTTTAGATGATCTCTATGATGTAAGGCCCGGTACGTTTTTATTCATCTTTTTGGGCGCACTAATATTTTGTGCAGGCAGCATCACCGGGGGTATTCTGTACGAAAAAGGAAAAGACCACCACAACTTTTCTGCGTATCCCGGCTGGTTAATCAGAGTAGCTCCCGGCATTCAGGTCGCGCTTCTGCTTATTGTGTTAATAGGACTTCCTGTTTACATCGTCAAGAGCTATCAGGTATTTCTTGCTTCCAATATTGAAAAATTCTTTGAAGGACTCAGAACCGAATTGACCTATGGTTCAGAAACCCTGGGCCCTATCGTATATCTAAGCTCCTTCTCTTATTTCGTACTGGCAGTACAGCAATATATCTTTTACAGGAACAGGACTAAAGCTAACAGATTACTTTTTATTCTAAGCTTTGTGCTGGCGCTTACGCTTGCTATATTCACAACCGGACGAGGCCCCATACTGTGGGTGCTGAGTATCGTACTGGGCATGAACTTCCTCCATGGTAAAAGATTTACTTTCAAGACTATTGCCTCCGTCATTTCTATCTTTATAATCCTATTTACACTTGTCGGGATTGCCCTAAACAAAGGAGGCAATATCGACACCTCATTAAGCGACAATATAGAAACCTCTGGAAAAACAACCGCAAGCTACCTGGTTGCTTCCGTGAATGCCCTCGATATGCGCCTTCAGGACAATACAGTTCCTACTTATGATGGAGATAACTCTCTTCGGTTTTTTAAGCTCATTGGAAATAAGCTCGGAATACTGCCAAATGCGGAGGCAAACGAATTGATTCAGCAATTTGTTTTTGTTCCGTACTCAACTAATGTATATACAATCTACGATACCTATTACTCAGATTTTGGTATCGGCTATGCATTATTTATTATCCTGATACTGGGCTTTTTCCAAACCTTAATCTATTACAAGGCAATACACTCAAAAAATATCCGGTTTTCCATTTACTACAGCCTTACCCTTTATCCATTGTTAATGAGCTTTTTCCAGGATATGTACTTTTCTTTAACCTCCACATGGATACAGATAATTATTTTTACCGAAGTCTTAATTTTGCTGAACCGACTTATACTGAAAGATGATTGATATTGTTATTGTAAACTGGAATGCAGGAGGCCTCCTGAAAGATTGCATATTCTCCATCCTTCAAACATCCAATGAAAGTCTGGTTAGTAAACTAATCATTGTTGACAATCAATCTTCAGACAACAGTATTCAACTCTTACCCCATCATCCAAAAATCAGGCTCATCTTAAATTCAAAAAATGAAGGCTTTGCCAGGGCTGCAAACCAGGGATTTAGGGAAAGCAAGGAAGCCTATACGCTTTTACTAAATCCGGATACCCGGCTAAATCCGGATACTCTATCTGATTGTTTTCAATTTATGGAGACCAATCCTCAGATAGATATTATGGGATGTCAGCTATACAATAATGAGGGTAAACTTTTACCCAGTTGTTCACTTTTTCCAACAGCCTCCTCTTTTATTTATGAAGCAACCGGCCTTTCCCGGATAGCCCCCCGTTTGTTCCCACCGGCTACACTCATGCTCAATTGGGATCATCAAACCGACCGGTATGTAGATCAACTCATGGGCGCATTCCTGTTTATGAGAACGAATTTGTTTGACAGGATTGGTTATTTCGACGAGCAGTTCTTTGTTTATTTCGAAGATGTAGATTTCGCCAAACGATTATCTCTTGCAGGAGGCAAATCTTTTTTTAATACTTCCATAAAAGCCTATCATATTGGCAAGGGAACTACTGCACAGGTAAAAGCCTACCGACTGTCTCTGTACCTTACCAGCAAACTTTTATACGCAAAAAAATACTTTTCTTCTACCGGATATCTGGCCACCCGGACAGTTACCCTATTGGCAGAGCCATTTACCAGAAGTGTTTACTTCCTATTCACAGGCAGAATTAACGAAATAAAAGAAACCTGGAAAGGGTATTTTCTGTTTTTAAAAAACAGAAAAAAAGGGAACGTGTAGAGATGCGGGAAAAGTTACAGCAATCCATTTTCTAAACCAGGATCTCATGATTTTTATCGGACTGCATTAAATGCCACCATCCAGATTTTATCTAATTGCTCATCAGAGAAGTGTTTTTTTGCATACTGATAACCCGTTTCAGCAATGGCGGCTCTTTCTGCCGGATTCATTTTATATAAATTCCTCAGTTTATCCATCCATTCCCTTTGATTATGTGCATAGCAATTCAGACCGGCTGCATCCATTAATTTTTTGTAAGCAGGCGTATCAGAAGTAATTGTTGGCAGACCTGAAAACCAAAAAGACACTAGTTTGTTGGCAGGTTTATTCCATGAAAAAGCGATCTTTGGGTTTATGGGAATGATCGCACAATCTCCCTTCATTAGAATTTCGTTGTGTGTCTTTAAATCCCAGTGATAAAAGATGGTTTCTATCGGCAGCCGGCTTAATCTTGAACTAACATTTTTGTAATAGATGCCCGGTACTACCGGATATTTTTCATTGGAGATGACGTGCAGTCTGCAAAACGGACTGATCTCTTTGAGTAAATCCTGATACACAAAGAAAAATGACAATACGGAACTTAATCCTTCCCAAACGATATTCATCTTTGAATCCCTAAGTTCAAAATTATTTTTCCGCAGGGAGTATTCACTCTCTAAATAATCAGGGCTAAGTAGCGCCTTTTGATTTATTTGCTCCACATTGTTTTTCAGTACTTCATTAGAACAAAGTACGAGGTCTGCTATCCTGATCCACTCAAAAATGAGTTTGGAATAATTTAGCTGCCATTTTTTCTCCTTTCCAATTACATACCTGCCTGTACCCTTGAACCACTTAAAAAATAAGTTGGGGTCAAAAATCAGGCTGTCCACCATCTCAAAAATAAACTTTGTAGAAGGGTTTTTCCTTTTATACTCGAGCCAGAGGGAAAGGTTTGCTGACCCTGTCAGCAGAATCAGATCATAATTTTTTGAAGGGTCTGCAATTTCGAAAGGTAGGTGGCACCTTGCTGCAAAATAAGGAAACCTTCTCCTGTCGCCCGGCTGCGATAAATCGGGAGAATAGGGAACATAGCCAACTTTCAGATAAGTATCCATCATTCTTCTCAAATTCGGTGCGGCGAAAATACTATTTAAGGAATATAAGGCTAAAGAAAAAAAGAGGGGCAAAAGGCAAGCGGTTGCAAAAAGAAACTGGCATTTTTCACTCAATTCAATAACTTTGGTCATCCTGCTCAGTAGATATTACGGCACCCGTTAAGAATTGGGAACAACCAAAATCAAATTAAAGCAGTTTTAAAAAAAATGAACGAACCCTACCTCATACAATTCCCCAGAATAGGCAAAACTATCGAAGGGTATATTTCAGTAGCAGAGGGGGAAAACCTGCCTTTTGAAGTAAAGCGGGTATATTGGACATACTTTACACCGGAGAGTATTCAGAGGGGAGGACATGCACATCACCTGCTTGAACAGATTCTGGTTGCTGTAGCAGGTAAAATTGTAGTTAATACCCAAATGCCGGGAGGGAAAGTCCGAAAATTTATTTTGGAATCTGCTGACCAAGGTTTGTTTATGCCAAAATATTGCTGGCACGAAATGCAGTATTCCCATAACGCTGTGCAAATATGCATAGCCAATATGGTGTATCAGGAATCTGATTATATCAGGGATTACGAGGAGTTTCTAAAATTGGGAAAAACAGTGAATGCATAATATTTCCCTTTTGACTTTTTTTAAATAGAATCTTTCATGTTCTAATGTCTTTCAGTTATAATTTCTGAATCTAAAAAAAAATAGTAATGACAATTCATCCTCTATCTGATGTACAGAGTAAGCATATAGGTAAGGGGACTACCATCTGGCAATATTGTGTGGTGTTGCCCAAGGCAAGGATTGGATCTAACTGTAA
>JACFNA010000127.1:0-1719 GCA_019455085.1 Chitinophagaceae bacterium | reverse complement strand
TTTTATCCCGGAAAAAATCTGGGAGCCCTTGGCGATGCGGGAGCCATTACCACCAACGACGAGGAATTAGCCAAAAGAATCTTCCGGTTAAGAAACTATGGCTCCGACAAAAAATATTATAATGAAGAGATCGGATTTAATTGCCGGTTAGATGAGGTGCAGGCAGGATTTTTATCCATAAAACTAAAATACCTGACCCGGTGGACGGAGCAACGAAAAATTATAGCGCAATGGTATCATGAAAAATTAATTGGCATTGGAGATATAACCCTGCCGAAAGTAGCAGCAGGTGCCACCCATGTTTATCATATTTATCTCATCCGAAGCACCAAAAGAAATCAACTACAGCAATACCTTGCTGAAAATGGCATTGGCACAATGATTCATTACCCGGTACCGCCACATCTACAAAAAGCTTATCAATCTTTAGGCTATCAAAAAGGAGATTTTCCGATTGCAGAAGAAATAGCTGACACCTGCCTTAGCCTTCCGCTATGGCCCGGAATGACTGAAGAACAGGTAACTTATGTAACAGAAACAATCGCTCGTTTTTATCAAAACCATAGAGGGTAATGAATCTGATAAGAACCAGTCTCTATACTTCTCTCTCTACAGGTATCACCTTCCTGACCGGCTTCGTAGTTACCAAGGTGGTGGCTATGCGTATTGGCCCGGAAGGAATGGCATATTATGGCCAGTTCCTTAACACTACATCTATATTAGCCATGCTGGGGACAGGTGCCATTACTACCGGAGTGGTGAAATACCTGGCTGAATATTCGGAGGATAAAGTGCGCCAGCAACAGTTAATCAGCACAGCCTTTATCATGGTGCTTCTTTCTTCAGCAATCATTTCTCTATTCACCATGGCATGCAGCAGCCCTCTTTCGGTGGCAGCCTTTAAAACAAAAGACTTCTGGATTGTTTACTTAGTATATGGTTTTTGCCTGACAGCGGTTTCATTAAACCTGATCTTTTCCTCTATTCTAAATGGCCTTAAAAAGATAAAGCAATTAACCCTGATCAATATTATTGCATCACTGACGGGTATGCTTTCAATTGTAATCTTGTCCTATTATCTGGATCTGAAGGGGGTATTAATTAACAGTTCCATTGTAGGAGTTATCATGATGTTCATAAACATTATGATGTTCAAAAAGTGGGGAATAGAATGGAAGTTTAGTATGTCTCAATTTGACAAGCCATTGCTTAAGAAATTATTTTCATTTTCGCTAATGGCGATTGTGAGTGGCACTGTAAGCCCTGTCATGCAGTTTCTGGTCAGGTCAAAAATAATTAGTTCGGTTTCGTTGCAGGATGCAGGATATTGGCAGGCCGTAACCCGAATTTCTGATTATTATCTTGGGTTTGTATCTTCTGTTCTGGTTGTTTATTATATGCCAAAACTTTCCGAACTAAAAACCGCTGATGAAATCAGGAAGGAAATCCGGTACGGTTACAAAATAATTTTGCCGGTGGTGGGTATTCTTTCGTTGTCCGTTTGGTTATGCAGAGACTTGATTATCCATATCCTGTTTACAAAAGATTTCATAGCCATGCGTGATTTATTTGCATTTCAACTGATTGGTGATTTCCTGAAAATTGGAAGTTGGATACTGGCCTACCTTATGGTTGCCAAGGCTATGACGCGGATATTTATCATTACAGAGATTGGATTTGGGGTGAGTTTTGTTGTGTTTTCTTATATCTTTATCGCCT
>JACFNA010000126.1 GCA_019455085.1 Chitinophagaceae bacterium | reverse complement strand
TGAAGGGCGGCTTCATCAATCCGCAATTTGTAAAGCGACTTATCATCGCTCTGCCGTGTGACTTCACTTACCTGGTTATTTTCTCCTGCAGCCCTTGTTTCGCGGATACCACTTGCGTAGTTAGTGATCGGAAACACATATGCAGAATCACTTGAGAGCGCCACTACAGCGATGGAGTCCACATCATCTTTCTTATAAAATCGCAGCACGCTATCCACCTCGGCAGGGGTAGGATTTCTCAATATCTCCTGATTGATTAACACCAGTGTATCTACCCCGGCACTCTTTGTAGAGAAGAATCCTGCATAACGGTTCATCACTCCATTTGCATCATTAAGGAAGGTGAAGTGATTGACATTATATTGTGCCGGATAGCGGGCATCACCAAAATCCAGATTGGTCAGTTGCGTAATCTGGTTTAACTCCGGGTTTTCAGGCGAAGAGTTGGTCACCATAAAGATGTTAAACCGGTTTTTCATCAGTGAAGTATCGCTCCCCGGGTCAGAGGCCGACGGGCGATTGCTGCTAAATAGTATTCCGTTCTTGTTGGGAAATGCCACAAAGCTGGCATCCAGATCGTCATACACATCATTTGTAATCTGCTTTACTTTTTCATTCTCTACATCGTACGTATAGATATCCGTTTGCCCATTCTTAACCGCGCTGAACAATAATGTCTGGCTGTTATAGATATACTTCATGTCCTGCACCTGATCAAAAACATCTGTCAGGTCTCGTTTATAGGGCTTCACACGGGTAATCACATCATAAACAAAAAGTTTCAACCTTCCCTCCTCATTATAAATTACTGCCAGCATATTGCCTTTAGGATCCCAGGCCATCATGGGGTAGTTAGGATTTATATCTCCCATCCTTGCCTTCACTCCAAACTTCAGCAACACTTTGGTATCGCCATCTTCATCCAGTATCAACTTATACTGTCCTTTTTTGTATTGTACCACTGCAAAGGAAGAGTTCCGCTTTGCGGGATTTACATTAAAATGAAAGTAATCGGTGTACTTACTTATCACCACACTGGTTATCTCACTTCCTTTAGGGAAATTCCTCCTACGGCGTATATCATTCTCATATTTCTCCGATTGGTAATTCATAAATTCTTCCAGAAGATCGTTGAACTTCTTCGTCTTTGCTACCTGCTGGGTAGCCTTGTTCAGGCTCTTATAGATCCGTGCCAGATATAACAGGTAGGTAGTATTTTCTCTCCCATACTTCTCTTCAATATAATACCAGAAAGCGTGGCCGGCCAGTTGTGGATGGTCAAAGACAAACTGATTGAACTTCTTGTATTTCAGACTCAGAATTTCACTCTTCAGGTCGTCATCAAGCGCTGTACTCCAATTTTCGGCAGCATAGGCTATATATCCGTCTGTCAGCCATTCCGGCAAATCCAATAAAGCCTGATTACCCGCCATCTCGCCCAAATCATCCCCAAATAACATATTCTGTACCAGTATTTTGGCAATCCCCTGGCGCACCTGACGCCTCAGGTCGGCATGATTCCCATTGAAATACACTACCAGCTTATTGTTAACCAACTGGGTAGTGCCCCCTGTATTTTCCCAGTCGATTCCCTGACCAATATTGGTCTGCTTCATATCATCATAGCTGTTATAAATTACCACATTGGCACGGCGTTGCAGCGAATACTCAATAAACCGCTCCATACCCGGAAGTTCCTCCTCAGCTATCTGAAGTATATACTTGGCCAACTGTTCTCCGTTATCATAATAGTAACAATTAAAGTTGACAGACTGGTAATAATCCCACTTCAACTTCTTAAACTGAAGCCTGCTTCTCCCAAACTCTACACTACTCACCTGCGCCATAGTAACTGGCAGATAAATAAATATTCCTATAAGAATCAGCAAAAATATTTTTCCTCCGGTACGGATCTTTTGGTCTTGCATTCTGCTATGGTTAAATTGCCCTAAAATTACCCTTTTCTGATTTAATCTTTACAAAGCAAGTTAAAACATCAGCAGCAAATTATGTTTCTTATAAAATCATTCACATTTAATCCTTTTCAGGAAAACAGCTATGTGTTATACACTGATTCAGGAGACTGCATCATCATAGACCCGGGATGCTATCAGGATCATGAAAAGACTACACTTGCCAATTTCATTGAATCCGAGGGGCTAACCCCCGTAATGCTGGTAAATACTCACTGCCACCTGGATCATATCTTTGGGAATAAATATATCGCAGAAAAATACAATCTGAATCTGAAATTTCATCCTGACGACCAGCCTGTTTTTGATTATGCTCCCACAGCCGGATTAATGTACGATATGGCATTTGATACCTATACAGGTGAAATAGAATATATCCGTGAAGGGGAAAAATTATCAGTTGGAAATGATGAACTGGAAATTATCCACGTACCCGGACATTCACCGGGAAGTGTATGCCTTTATAATGTGAATCAAAAGTTTCTCATCGGCGGCGATGTGCTTTTCAGAAATAGTATTGGCAGATATGACCTCCCCGGAGGAGATGGTGCCTTGCTCATCAGTCAGATAAGAAGCAAGCTGTTTCTGCTACCCAATGAGGTGATAGTGTATCCCGGTCATGGCCCTGAAACCACTATCGGGTATGAAAAAAGAAACAATCCGTTTTTAGTTCCATAACAAATGTCTCTTAATAGTGCGGATATCCGGTGGAAGGAGAGTGCGAAATGGTATCTGTGATTTTCGTCATAGATACACCAGCCCTCAGCACCTGCCCTGCATATCTGCGTCAGTGGCTTGAGGATTCCTTGCAAAATGCTTTAAATTACGAACTTAGAACCTGCCGAAGCCAAATGTTATCTCAAATTATATTTAAGTGAAAGAAAAAGTTCCCTGCCTCTGCTTCCCATACTTCTCTCATGTGTGTAAAAAAGAGAAATATTTCGAGTGCTGATCGTGCTGACATTCAAAATATTTCGCAGGCTCAATTCAATAAATAATTTTTCTTTCACGACTTTTTTTTCCAGCGCAAGACTAACAAATGTTTCATTATAGCGAATCTTCTTGTTAGTCACATTCATCAATGATGCGCTAATATCAAAAATCCTTAAACCGGTTAGATAGACATTAACTTTGTGCATCATTACATTAGACTTGGATTTCCTATAGTCCGCACCAAAGGTGTGAATACCGGTATGTTGTATTTCAAAGGTATAATCACCGTTAACGACTGACTTAAGATGACTTCTTAGCTGATTAGAAATATTGAAAGAGGAAATACCGGAATTGGATATTTTATTTCGATAACTACCTGACTGTGTAAAGTAAGAAAATGAAATATTAGACTTCAAATGAAAAGGTAATGCCCCTAACGTTTTATCAGAATTCATCATAAACAGCAACTGATCTGTATTATGCGGATAAAATATGACAGAGCGTACCATACCTACTCCTGTATTAGTCAAATTTCCTGCATAGTAAGTCCTGCCACGGCTGTAACTCGCCATTCCGAAGATTATCCATCCCAATCTTATGCTCGTTAGGTTATAGTTACTCTGCAAATAAAGGCTTCCGGTCCCTTTCAAATCCAACTGACCAGATCGCAACTCATGGAAACCTGTTTGTACAAAATCGGCCATAAACATCTCATTAGTACTCTCTGTTTTCCGTAATCCAATACCTACGGCAAGATTGGAACTTCTTTTGCTGTTCTTAAAAGTAAAAGAATAATCATACACAAAAAGTTCATCTCCCGAGGACTCGATCACGGTATTGTGATCAAAAAAATTTTCACCTATTACTGTAGTAAGCGTTATTGTTTGACCTTTCCTAATGGGTAGTGTCGATTCATATCGAATGGAGATTTTGCGGGTGTTTAAATAATTGTCGTTAGCAAAGGCCGTACTTGAAGAATCATCATCTATTCTCTTTGCATTAAGACCTGAGCTAATAAGTCTGTTTTCAGAAGAAAAGGCTACTCTAATATCATGCTTCCATGAGGTTTTGCTAAAGGATATTCCCGACTTTACATTTAAGTACTTTACATTGTAGTTAATTGCTGACCTTAAATTGTATAACAGATTATCGTTAGGGAACTGCCAAAAAATTATATCCGGATCGGTAACAAGGTCATCATTTAATGATTGTTGGAAATAACCTGCCGAGGCTGACCACAACACTCCCTCTCTGATTTTTTTAAAATAATTAATACCGGCCTGTCCATAAATATTTTCTCCCCGTAGCAATTGCTCAACATTCAGCGTGTGGTTAGAGAGCGATGCCATCAAGTCTCTCTGGTTTTGGGCAGTAAGAGAAGTTTTAAAATAAAGGGACTCCTTCGCTGAACTCATCGAACTTGTCCAATTAAAGTCCCATACCCTATCCCGTAGCCTTCCTGAATCTTTATCGGTCTGTATGGAACCGTCTTCAAAAATCCTTTTGTCAGTTTGATTTTGAAGGAGTTTATCTTCTGCATATTTTACATTAACTAAGTTTTCCCACTTTTTTGACTTTATCAATACATTACTCGTAGCTTGAAGGCTTTTGTTATCTTTTTGATAATATAAGGGCACACCTTCGAAAAAATATGGTCTGATGTCCACTAAAGGGGCTACAGGCGTGAAAGAAAAGAAATCGTTCATTAGGGCAACGTAATCGTCGATATCCAATCGGCCTGACTTTCCATATGTTATACCACGCGTATTATAATTCAATCCGACCTGCGCCTTCATCCCGGGAAAGAGCCTTATCAGAAAAACATCGGCTGCATTACTTTTATCTAACCCATAGCCTGCTCCCACATTTCCAAACAAGTATTTTTTATACTGATCTTTCAGCACAAGATTAATTACCTGCTCGCCACCGCGACCAAAGTCTTTCAACAATTGGTTTTTCTGAAAATTTTTTATAATCTGAATTTTGTCAATAATTTCAGATGCAGCGTTCCGGGTGAGCAATTGGTAATTCTTTCTAAATAAATCATCCCCATCCAATAGCACAGCGTCTATTGACCTACCATTAAAAAATATTTTTCCATCGTCTCTGACTTCTATACCCGGCACTCGGCTCAAAAGCTGCTCTATGTTTCGCTCATTATTCAACGAATAAGCATTTGGGTTAAATGTAATAGTGTCGCCTGTGTTGCTGATTCTGAACTTTAGATTTACCCTAACCGTATCTAAAAAAGAAACTGATGACTGAAGCACAAAATCCTTTACAACCTTATCTGCATTGCTTCTAAATTCAAGCCTGGCTCTTACTTCCTGATAGCCATCCCTTCTTACTGTTAATAAATAATCTCCCACCGAATCGTTTATAGCAAGTGCATACCACCCCTGTGCATCTGTTTTGGTAAATGCCGCCAATCGCTCGTCTCCCTGTATTATCGTGTGCAACAATATATCTGCCCTTACCACAGGTAGAGAATCTTTCGTTTTTACAAATCCCTGGATAGTTACTTGTGCAGAAGCATTAGCAAAGCTCATAAAAGATAATGCTATGACCCAGACCCAATACTTCATATCTCACAGGTTTAATGTTGGCAGGAAACACTCATTTTTTGTGCATAAAAGTGGGGATTGATTAATTATTCATTTCGATCATTCTCTTTACCCTTTCAGCGTCTTTATTCGCCATATTTCTATATTCTTTTTTATCCATCAAATCACCATTTAGCCATGCTATAGCTTTGTTTACAGGTATTTCATCAGTCGATATTTTTACTGCTTTATAAAACTCCCTCCTCCTATGGCTATAATACTCCAATATTAATCCCGGCAATCCTGCCAAATTTGAAGGACCTGCGGAAATGGGTATTTCTTCCGTAAACCATATCGTTGCAGTATCACCGTTTGGTGTTCTACCCTTAGCAAGTTGACATTTGTACCCACTTATTTCCTTGGTTTCCGGCAATAGATCAAAGGTAAATCGCACTGTGTCTGAAAGCCAGACAAACTTATTTTCGTTCAAAGATTTCAGCTCATAACAATCAACCGAATCATAATACTTAGCATAAACTATACTCATTTCTCTTTCTAAATCTCTACTTTTCCGAAAACCGTCAACGACCAAATCTTCGTATTCTTTGTGATTGACACTTTTTCTCAACCCATCTAAAAATTCCTCAACCGATCTTCGCTGATACAGATAAACCGAACTCTCCTTACCGAGAAAAAGTTGTCCTTTCCTTCGCGAAGTAAAAACACTGTCGTTGAAATAGCCATTATACACTGCATATTCTACATAGAGTTTGGTGGTATCATCTTTCAGATTGGGAAGCCTTCGTTGCGCCTGACAAGAGTTATAGCTTACGAAAAGGAAAATAATTCCGACAAGATAATTGGTTATTTTCATAATGATTAAAATCTGTTTTTTTGAAAAAGTTTAAAAAAAGGCTACCTGCTTCCAGTAAACCGAACGCTTCGAATGTTAATAAAGAAAGGGCTGCTAATTATTTAGCGGAGGCAGTAGTTCCTGACACCCTTCGCCATAAGATCCACTAGCTATAACCTCCCCTGTGACATCATCATATACTTTCCAAAAATAATACCCTTCACCAACCGTTCCTTCCGGACAGGGCATGTGGGCAGACCATAACATTGGTTTTAAAAAATCATTAGGAACAACTGTTTTTTCTCCCATTAATAAAACAGTTTTCATACTTATATCCGTATCAGGCTTTACAACTGCAAATGAAGAAAAAGCCAGGAAAGAAAGAAAGAAAGAAAGAAAGAAAGTTTTCTGTTTCATAATTGACAAATTTTAAATAGTTAAATAAAACGTCAGTAAAGCAGGTAACCCTGAAATGAATTTAAACCTTTTATTCAGATAAAAAAAATAACATACCTCTATTTCACTAAACTTCTATTTTCTAATCTCTTTCTCTACCTGTCGAAATGCAGCATTAGGTGTGTGCGAAATTGCATCTGTGCCCTTCCATATCCCAAAACAAAATCTTGCCGAAAGCAAGACAATATTCATCCTTGAAAAGCCCCGGACTCCTCCAGGGGAGGGAAATCAACGCACAAGGCATTATAACCCGAATTCTGAATTCACTGAAGGCGGATAATATTTCAGCCTATACTTAAGCGTAAGAAATAGTTCATCGCCTCCTACTTTTCGGACATAAACATCTCCGGGTGTTTTTTATTCCACTCCGTAGCATCCTGATATGCTTTGGCAACGGCAAGCAGGGTGGCTTCATCATACAGGTTACCCACAAACGTGATACTTGTAGGCATGCCTGCTTTATTAAACCCATTTGGCAATGCCACCGCAGGATGCCCGGTCAGGTTGGTTATGGCAAGTTGGTTACCGCCCCACGACGGGCAAATAATTACATCATAATCCCTGAGCACCGCATTCACTTTTTGCATCAGGATATACCGATGTCGGTTCACATTTACATACTCAGCGGCAGGTATAAATCGGGATGCACGGAAATAATTTGGCCATTCTCCTTTGCCCTGATTGGTCATCAGGTCGTCGAGTCCGGTGCGGGTAAACGCATCAAACGCCGCCGAAGCCTCAGAGCCTATAACCAACCCTATCATATCAATATTATATATCCCCGAGTCAGGAAAGTTCATAGGTATCAGGTGCGCACCTTTGCTACGCAATACTTCCAGCACTTTATATTCATTTCCCGTTGTATCCTTTTTCGGAAAATAGTTCACAGCATACCCGATCCTCAGCTTGGATAAATCTATCTGCTCCTTATAGTTAAACGGCATCTGTATGGCCGAAGCATCCAGTCCGTCGGTACCATGCAGATAGTAAAACACCACTGCCGCATCTTCTGCACTTCTGCATAGAGGGCCGGCTTTGTCGAGAGACCAGCTAAGTGTCATTGCCCCTGAACGGCTGATAGCACCAAAAGTAGGGCGAAGTCCGGTAGCGCCACATACCACCGATGGAGATATAATAGATCCGTAGGTTTCTGTACCAATAGCAAAAGGCACCAGGCCGGCTACCGTAGCAGAGGCAGGCCCTGCAGAGGAGCCACTACTACCTGTCTGCAGATTCCACGGATTTCGTGTACGGCCACCATACCAGTAATCGCCCATAGCCAAAGCACCGGTACTCAGCTTGGCCACTAATACTGCGCCTGCTTCCCGCAATTTCGTATATACATAACTGTCAGCATCCAGAATCTGATCTTTATAAGGCGCTGCACCCCATGTGGTTTTAGTACCTTTTACGGCAAACAAATCTTTAAGTCCATAAGGGATACCATGCAACAGTCCTCTGTACTTTCCTGCAGCAATTTCCTTATCTGCTTCTGCAGCTTCCTTCATTGCAATATCCTCAGTAATGGAAATCACACAATGAAGGGTGTCTCCGAATTTCTTCAATCTGTTTATAAAAAACTTTGTCAGGGCTACCGAAGATATCTTTCTGCTCTTGATCAGAGAAGCAAGTTGCGGAATAGAATAAAAGGCCAGTTCACTCCTGTTTGCAGGCATTTGTGTCGTTGGCAAATGGAACTTTACATCTCTTTGCCTATTGTCCTGTTTCATATCCGGAAGCAGGGGACTAAAAGTTAATGTAAGCGGCGTAGCATTAGCCAAATTATACTGGTGCATTTTATGATACACACGTGCACGGCTCTGCAGTGTGCCCAGCATAGAATCTGCCTCCGACGTAGTAAAATCCATACTGATAATCTTTGAAGCAGCATGGATATCCTGAGTATCGATCGTTTGCTGGCCTCTGCAAAATAAAAATGCTATTGAAAAAATAGCAGAGATAACAAGGTATTTCATGTAATGAAATTACAATAATCTCTATATGGATTGGAGGCAATTATTTGAATGGCGATGGCTGATGTATAAAAGAGCACTGTTTCCGCACTGTTACCCTTCCTGGCCCTTCTGGCTCTTCCACCACTTGTAGCCAATCACTACAATGGCGATATAGGGTATCGCTACCAGATACAATATACCGGCATTAAGACCCTGAGCAGGCCGGGCTCCCAATTGCATGGCCGTCTTGGTACAGATAGAACATTGTGCGG
>JACFNA010000417.1 GCA_019455085.1 Chitinophagaceae bacterium | reverse complement strand
GTGAAATAGATTCCCTATATGCGTGGGTGGCAAGGAACCCTGATAAAATGATGATAGTAACTAATGGCAGAGAGTTGGACGAAGCTGTAAAGGCTGGTAAACTGGCGAGCATGATGGGAGTGGAAGGAGGCCACATGATAGAAGATGACCTGACCAAACTTGATAATCTTTTTAAGCGTGGTGTCAGGTATATGACGCTTACGTGGAATAATAATAATTCATGGGCTACCAGTGCTGAGTACGAATCCGGGAGCCAGATGGTAAAGGGAAAGGTGGACACTACCTCGCAAAAGAAAGGCCTCAGCGAGTTTGGCCGACAGGTAGTAAGGAGGATGAATGAATTAGGGATGATGGTGGATCTCAGTCATGTGGGGGAGCAGACTTTCTGGGATGCAATCAAAATTTCTACCAAACCGGTACTGGTTTCGCACAGTAATGCCTATACGCTTTGCCCGGTATTCAGAAACCTGAAAGATGATCAGATAATAGCGGTTGGGAAAAATGGTGGGGTCATAGACCTGAATTTCTACGCAGCTTTTCTGGACAGCACTGCCGAGGGAAAGTTGAAGGCTATGAATATGAGGCGTGCTGCAGAAAGGGATTCACTCAGAAAAGCCGGTTTAACTAATGAGGCCATCAGAGCACAAATAGGTAAAAAGTATCAGAAAGAACTGGATGCTATAAGAGCGCCTTTTAGCCTGCTCTTTGACCACATGGAGTATATTATTAAGCTTGCCGGCATCGATCATGTAGGCCTTGGCGGCGATTTTGACGGGATATCGGTAACTCCGCAGAAGCTAACTGATGTAACCAAATATCCGCTTATAACTAAGGAGCTTGTACGTAGAGGGTATTCCAAAGAGGATATCTTTAAGATAATGGGAGGAAACTTTATCAGGGTTTTTAAGGCGAACCTGAATAATTGATTTACATGAAGAGGCTGTATATTATTATCTGCTTCCTGATTCCTGCTATGGTATGGGGGCAGCGAGTCACGCCTATAGAGGCACAGGCATGGAAACAGCAGGCGGATCAGGTAACTATTGTCCGCGATAACTACGGTATCCCTCACATTTACGGCAATACGGATGCAGACGCCGTTTTTGGCCTGCTTTATGCCCAGTGTGAGGA
>JACFNA010000416.1 GCA_019455085.1 Chitinophagaceae bacterium | reverse complement strand
AATTCCTATCATAGTTGCGGTTATCGGTCTCATAGGAGTATTGATTGCTGCGAAATGTCAGGCAGATGCAACTGCAGAACCAGTTAATTTTGCCCGAACACAAACAGCTGAAGCAAGATCCATCGCTTGGACTGCGACGGCAGAAGCAAAATCAGTTCTAACTCTGCAGACAACTCAAGTCGTCGTTGCACAAGCAACAATCCTGCCTTCACAGACTCCATCATCCACATTCACGCCGGTGCCATCTGCTGCTATTGTGGTTGGTAAGGTTATTCCAGTTGGGAATTCCGAAGGTCGTTTTCTAGGTGTATCTAGTTTGACAGTCTCCGATTGTGACGGAGACGGGACTGCAACAATCCAAAGTCCAATATCTGAATCAAGTTTCACGGATCACTCTGTGGAGTGGAGTATAAATGGTTCAACAGGTACAGGACTATCCATCCCAGATAGTGTTATTCCTGGAGGCGCAGACCTAGGACCAGCCTTGGTTGGCTTATTCAAGACCCCGAACATTTCAGAAATCTATAAAACTTATCCTAATGCCGATCCGTTTACAGTTGTGATCCGAGATGTAACGTGGAGTGAATTATGGCAACCGGGGCAAATTCAAATAAAACAAAGTAACCAAAGGATACTGTCAGTTGATGTAAAGTATCGTACTGAAATCAAGGTTGAATTTGTACATGGTACGGGTGGTTCTTGTGGTTCTCGTCCAACTAATACACCAAATCCCATTCCTACTACTCCGATTCCACCAACGAGGCCAATACCTACGCCCAGTGTAATCCTTTTTGATGGGTTTGAGGGGACTCAATCCAGCTTAATTCTATTCAGTCCTGACCCACAGGTTTTCAATTGGCAATTGACAAATGCACATTTTCACTCTGGGAAAAAGTCATTATGCGTGAACTATGTGAAAAGCAACACATATCAATATGTGGGAGGAGAGTTACCCACTAACCTGCGAAATCTCACGCGCTCGACCAAATTTGATGTATGGGTGTTCGGACAGGTTGACCTTCTCTTCAAATTGGAGGATGAAACGGGGAGACAAGCAGATGTGGAAACACTTTCTGCAACAAACCCGAATGGCTGGACTCGACTGCGCTTTGACTATTCAAACGCTGCGGGGA
>JACFNA010000125.1 GCA_019455085.1 Chitinophagaceae bacterium | reverse complement strand
CCTTTCAGAACTTAATCTTACCAGTCAGGAACTTCAAAACGCTGAAGTGACCAGCGCCTATACTGATCGTATCTCAGGCGTTAACCTTATTTACCTGCAGCAATATTTTCAGGGGATCCCCGTCTATAACTCTGTGCAGGTGATTGCGATTAAAGGAGACAAGGTGGTAAACTCGACTGGTAGCAGAATCTACGGACTCGAACAGGATGTGGCTGCACAAAAGGCTATTCCGGCTATCCCTGCCAAAGACGCCGTTTTGTTAGCTGCAAAATCTATCAAACTCCCCACCGACATTCTTGCACGGGAGCCTCTTACAGTACTCAGGCAAAGCCCTGACGGGCGCAATGTAAAGTTTAGCGCTACAGAGGCTACACGGGAAAATATTACCTCCGAACTTATGTGGACACCCGACGAAAATAAAAATGTCCACCTGAGCTGGCAGGTAAAATTAACCCCCAAAGACGATCCTGACTATTGGCTGGTGCGTGTGGACGCCAACACGGGCAATATACTCGGTACAGACAACCTCACTGTGTACTGCGACTGGGACTCACCCGCTTCATTTGCTCACGGAAGAGAATTAACACTATCGCTTACACGTAATTTGGCTACCCCGCTATTACCCGGTGCCGCAAAGCAAACCACCGATAATACATTCGCCATTAATTCTGCCCAATACAAAGTGATTCCATATCCTGCAGCCAGTATGGATCATCCGGGTGGGGCACTGACAGCAGTCAGCAACCCATGGACACTTGCGGGTTCAGGAAATAATGCTACCACACTTAAATGGAATAGCGACGGAACTACTGACTATGACTATACCAGGGGCAATAACGTATGGGCCAGAGAAGACATAGCCGGTTCAAACGGTTCAGGATTATCTGCTACATCTACCACACCGCTGCCCGACCTCACATTTAACTACACCTTCAACCCGAATATAAATCCTGGTGGTGGAGACAACTTAAAGGTGGGGATCACCAACCTCTTTTACTGGAACAACATTATGCACGACCTCACCTACCAATACGGGTTCGACGAAGTATCCGGCAATTTTCAGATGAACAACCTCGGCAGAGGAGGCGCCGGCAATGATGCGGTGAATGCAGATGCTCAGGATGGAAGCGGAAGGAATAATGCAAACTTTGCAACCCCTTCAGATGGATCATCTCCACGAATGCAAATGTTCCTTTTCGATGGCAGCCCTTACTCCGGCATGAAAATCAACTCCCCGATCAGCGCCAATGTATTCTCCATAGAAGGCGCAATAAGCATAAATAATCTTCTTGCCAATGTAGGCCCCGTAACCGGGAATCTGGCATTGTACAACGACGACCTCTCAGGTTCCACTCATCTGGCGTGTGGGCCCCCTGCAATACCCGCAGAAATAAATGGAAAAATAGCAGTAATCGACAGAGGTAGCTGTGCCTTCACGGATAAAGTCAAGAATGCACAGAATGCAGGAGCCATTGCAGTAATCGTTATCAATACCGATGACACAGGAATCAAAATGAGTGGCGATGACAACTCTATTACTATTCCTGCGGTAGCCATTCTGAATACAGACGGAAATACACTAAAAGCACTCATGGCCACCTACACCCTTAATGTTACTTTAAAAGCAACACTCGACTTGGATGGGGATCTTGATAACTCAGTAATTGCCCATGAATATACGCATGGGGTTTCCAACCGCCTTACTGGCGGGCCTGCAGCAGCTACATGTCTGCAAAATAAAGAGCAGATGGGAGAAGGCTGGAGCGACTATTATGCACTGATGGCTACTACTGACTGGGCTACCGCATCAGTTACCGACGGTAACATCCCCAGGCCGATAGGCACCTACGTGATGGGTGAAGATCCGGCAGACGGATACGGTATCAGAAGCTATCGTTACTCAACTGATATGAATGAGAACCCCCTGACATACGCTGCGCTTTCTCCTGCGTATGATGGGTCTCCCCACATGGTAGGAGAAGTTTGGGCTACTGCACTCTGGCACATGACCTGGAATATCATTGAACAGGACAATAAAATCAATACCAACTTCTTTGATGCAAATGGAGAAGGAGGAAATACGGCTGCAATGAAACTGGTGACGCTGGCAATGAAACTACAGCCATGTAGTCCGGGATTCCTCGACGGAAGAGACGCCATCCTGAAAGCGGATGAAATTCTGTATAATGGCAAATATCGCTGTGCTATCTGGGATGCGTTCGCCCTCAGAGGAATGGGAGTTAATGCTAAACAAGGCAGTTCCAATAACCTTGGCGACCAGGTAGCTGATTATACCGTACCAAAAGGTGCACTTATTACAAAGAAGGTGAATAAAGTGATCGCACCACAAAACGACATACTCACCTATACATTTACAATAAAAGCACAGTGCGAACCAATAACCGGATACAAGATTACTGACACCCTTCAGGGCAATGTAACCTATATAAGTGGTGGAACCTATAACAATGGCAACAGGACAGTGACCTTCAACGTACCCAGTCTGGCGCCTGAAGAATCCACTACACTCACCCTCACAGTACGGGTAAATACCGGCACCTATTTCTTAGAATCAAACCTGTTCTCTGAAAGTGTGCCTTTAGTGTCGCTTCCTCCAAGTTTTAATGCCACTACAAACGATGGTACCAAAAACTGGGGTACATCTCCTATTGCAAATTCGGCTCCTTATGCAATGAAGTCTGCTACTTCATCTACCCCTGCAGAGCAGGTACTTACTTCAACAGACCCAATTGCAGTTGCAGACCACGTACAACTTAGTTTCTACCACCAATTCTCTACGGAAAACGGAAGAGATGGCGGAGTAGTAGAGCTCTCTCTGGATGGCTCCACCTGGTTTGATGCAGGGCCTTATATGGCCGAAAACGGATACAACGGAAAGATAATTGCAGGCACTTCACTGGATGGCAAACCTGCCTTTACCGGAAGTAAGACCAGTTATTTCCGCACCACCATCAACCTCTCAGCATTCCAGGGACAATCTGTTTATTACCGCTTCCG
The DNA here is from genome assembly GCA_019455085.1 of Chitinophagaceae bacterium. Classification (GTDB taxonomy): domain Bacteria; phylum Bacteroidota; class Bacteroidia; order Chitinophagales; family Chitinophagaceae; genus Ginsengibacter. Next base: position 6,117 of record JACFNA010000125.1, on the reverse strand, counting down.
ATACGTTACCGACCAGGGTGGCTCCAGCCTTGGATGGTATATAGACGACATACTGGTGAAAAAGATGCCGGCTGTGTATAATATCGCCGGAGTAAGAGACGGGGCTGATAATCTGTATGCACTTTCAGATACCATCACTGCAATCACCTCCGGAACCATTCCGGTAGTCTGGAGCGACTTCACCGTGCAGAAGGATGGCGGAAGGGCCTTGTTGAAGTGGGAGACCCAGCAGGAAAGCAATACTGATAAATATATTATTGAACGTAGCGGCGACGGAGTGAACTTCCTGGCTATCGGTACTCAGGCTGCAGCAGGCAACTCCTCTACCCCAAGGAAGTACAGCTTTTATGACGAATCGCCATTAACCGGCAATAATATCTATAGAATTCAATTATTAGATAAAGACGGAAAGGTGTCGTACTCAAAAGCCCTGTCATTATATTTCAATGAACCTGCCGGTATGGTTGTTGCACTCACGCCTAACCCGGCCAGAAGCATTGTGGAGCTTACCATCCAGGGTAATTCTACTCCACTGAGAGTGGATTTGGTGGATGCCGCAGGACGTACCCTGAGGACATACGATATGAAGACAGAGAAAATCAGAATCCCTGTAGCTACACTTACGCAGGGAGTGTATTATCTAAAGATAAAAGGCGACAGATTAGATACCACACGCAAGTTCATCAAGGAATAAATCAAAAATTTTATAACACAAAAAAGTGGCGGGCTCCTTACCCGCCATTTTTTTTGTTACTATCGTTGCCATTCAGCGTTTTCGTTTCAGCGAATTTCCAAACCAGGAATCTACCGTAACTTTTACAAACTTTTGACGCTCCTCTAATAGTGGCAGCTGATACAAAAAGCTATTTTTGAATTTACTCATGTTACCCTCTGATGCATTTATAGGATGTACGCATGACTATTAATATACTTTGACTTAGAAAACAAAAAATTATGAAATGCCCAAACTGCGCCAACGCTGACCTGGTAATGTCTGAGAGACAAGGAATTGAAATTGATTACTGTCCCAATTGCCGGGGAATCTGGCTCGACAGGGGCGAACTTGATAAAATAATCGACAAGGCTGTGGCAAATGAAAAAAGGAATCTTTATCCACAACAACCAACTAACGTACAGGATCATACCAGATACGCATCCAAAGATTTCTATAAGCACCCAAAGAAACACTGGCTGAGCGAGCTATTCGACTAAGCCCGATTTTCAGATTCAAAACTGACTTTAAAAGTATCGTAAAGTCCTCTACCGCTTTTTGTTGTCCGGAGTTTGTAACTCCGGACATACTATTACAGCTCAAAACGTATCACACATATAACCCACTCTCATTTCTTTTTCCAACTCTCACTTATTTCAACCAAAAGAGAATATCTTTAGAATCTCTCATGAGAAATGCAGTGTATCAACCGATACACGCTGCAAAAAACTTCAGCCATGCCGGAAAACGTTTCGAACAGGACAGTTTTTTCTCTTTTGGAAGTAATGCAAAGCATTAAGAAAACTCTCGAATCCAGATACACCAGTGCTTTTTGGGTAAAGGCAGAAATGAATAAACTCAATCTCTATCAGCACTCAGGTCATTGCTATCCCGACCTGGTAGAGAAGGCTGAAGGCAAAGTGGTTGCCGAAATGCGTTCCACCCTGTGGGGAAGTGATTACAGGAGAATAAACCAGAAATTTCTGGCTATCCTGAAAGAGCCTTTAAGGGACGGGATCAAAATCCTCTTCAGTGCCAGAATCAACTTTGACCCGAAGTATGGACTGTCGTTACAGATACTCGATATAGACCCTTCATTCACACTTGGTGACCTGGAAAAAGAAAAGCAGGAGACCATTCAGCGACTACAGCAAGACGGGCTCTGGAGGAAAAACAAAGAGGTGCCCTTCCCCCTGCTCCCCAAGAGAATTGCAATAATATCTGTGGAAACAAGTAAGGGGTATGCCGACTTCATGACGATTACACAAAACAATCCATGGGGTTACAAATTTTTCTTCTTCCTCTTCCCCTCCTTGTTACAGGGAGAGCGTGCGGCCGCAACCATCATGCAACAGCTGAGGAGAATAAAAAAAGTAAAAAAATATTTCGATGCAGTGGCTATCATCCGCGGAGGTGGTGGCGAAGTGGGGCTCACCTGCTATAACAATTTTGAACTTTCCAGAATGATTTGCGAATTTCCTATCCCTGTAATCACCGGCATAGGACACGCTACTAACGAAACGGTTACCGAAATGGTAGCCCATACCAATGCAATCACCCCTACCAAACTGGCAGAATTCATAATCCAGAAGTTTCACAACTACGCAGAGCCAGTTAAGCGCTCTGAAAAGAAAATTATTGACATCTCAAGGCACGTCATAAAGGAAAACCAGACTTCCTTCCACAACGCAATACGTATATTCAGAAACGTTACAGAGCGTATGGTGCACACTCACCACCACCAGATTGAGATGCTGGGACAGGGAGTGATACGCCAATCAAGATTCCTCTTTTACAAAAACAAAGAGACACTTTTGCAAACCACCGGTGTTATCAGAGCCAATACCGGCTTCATCTTCAGGAATACAAAAACCCAACTGGAGGGTATCGAAAAAAATATTGCCAATCTGCATCCTGATAACATTTTAAAAAGAGGGTTCAGTATCACCCTGCTCAACGGAAAGTCAATTTCCCATACAGGCAATCTTAAAAAGGGGGATGAAATTCTTACCCTTTTGGCAGAGGGAGAAATAAAGAGCACCGTTATATCCACATCAAAAAAGAAATCGTCATGAGTAACCCTTCTTACACCGAAGCATTTGAAGAACTACAGCAAATCGTTGCCGAAATCGAAAACGGACAGATTTCCGTCGACACCCTCTCAGAGAAGGTAACCCGCGCCGCTACTTTAATCAGAATATGTAAAGAAAAGCTCTCTGCCACTGAGGATAACGTCAACGAGATTCTGGCTGCCCTCGACAAGAACGATGAGGAGGAAACGGATATACCCGACGAGGAGCAAACTGAATTTGAGGACGACGAAGACATAGAAAAAATATAGCCACCGGCTCACACACAGTCTTTTTCCGTTAAAAAATCTCTGAATTTTCTCTAATTATGGGTTATCGCTCCTTTCCTTGTTACCTTTGCGCACTATGCCACAAAACGGATTTGACACAGTAATAGGGCTTGAAATTCATGCGCAATTGCTCACTAAAAGCAAACTGTTTTGTGGTGACAGTACGGTCTTTGGGGATACGCCGAATAGTCACGTAAGCGCAGTAAGCCTTGCACATCCAGGGACATTGCCCGTACTGAATAAAGAAGCTGTAAAGCTTGCGATAAAGTTGGGGGTAGCCCTCGACTGCACTATAAACCAATACAACTACTTTGCCCGTAAGCACTACTTTTATCCGGACCTGCCAAACGGGTATCAGATAAGCCAGAATGCAGCCCCCATCTGTGTGGGTGGAGCAATTCCAATTGTTACTGCGGCAGGCATACGGCACATCGCCCTCAACAGAATTCACCTTGAGAATGATGCGGGAAAAAGCATTCATGATGCAGACCCGGAAAACACGCTGATCGACCTGAACCGTGCAGGTACTGCGTTGGTAGAAATTGTAACAGAACCCGTAATCTCATCACCCGAAGAGGCATCTGCCTGCCTTGCAATGGTGCGCAGTATTGTACGCCATCTTGGTGTATGCGATGGCAATATGGAAGAAGGGAGCCTGAGGTGCGATGTAAATATTTCTGTACGAAAAAAAGGAGATTCACGGCTGGGTACCAAGGTGGAAATAAAAAACCTTAATTCTGTCCGCAACGTAAAGCGTGCAGCCACTTATGAAGAAGCACGGCTCACCAGAATGATAGAAAACGGCGAAGAGGTATTGCAGCAAACACGGAACTTCGACGCAGATACCGGCATCACCACGGCACTCCGTACTAAAGAAGAGGCCAACGATTACAGATACTTCCCCGACCCCGACCTGCCTCCCATCATTGTTACTTCCGAAGAGATTGAAGAAATAAGAAAATCGCTTCCGCTGTTGCCTCACGAAATAGCACAGCAACTCACTCACAAATACGGTTTAGGCCAGGAAGCTTCCTCTATTATCAGTGGAGATGACCTGCTCTACCACCTGTTTGAGTCTGCATCCATGCTAACCGGCCAGCATGCGGCTCTGGCCAATTGGCTCATTGGGCCATTGAAATCCCTAATCAATGAAAAGGGAGCTTCTTCTATTGAAGGCATTACCGCACCCAAACTCGTATCACTCGCTGAGCTCACCGCACAAAACAGTGTATCGTTCGCTAATGCAGCAGCAAAGATTCTGCCTGAGATGCTATCCGGCAATGAGGATGACGCATTGACTATCGCCCGAAAGCTCAATCTGTTACAGGTCAACGATACAGATGCGCTCAACGAATGGATCGATCAGGTACTCGCCCGCTTCCCCGAAAAAGTACTGGAATATCAAAAAGGTAAAAAATCTCTGACGGGTTTCTTCGCCGGCGAAGTGAAAAAACTAAGTAAAGGCAAAGCGGATATTAAATCTGCAATGGAAATCCTGTCACAAAAGCTAAATAAACAATAAGACAATCATGAAACAACTCTTTTACATCGCAACTGTATTGCTTCTGGCCTCATGCCAGTCTGCCAAAATTGACAAGTTCACCGTCAGCGGAGAAATCAGCAATGCGCCTGACCAACCGGTTTATCTGGAATACATGCCGTTTGACAACGAGGCTCCCAAAGTGCTGGATACTGCCGAATTGAAAAACGGAAAGTTTGAATTAAAAGGCACTTCAAAAGATGAAGGGTTACACAGAATCAGGCTGGGAGCTGATTTTGGATACTTCTTTGTGAACGACAAAGCCAAAATCACGATGAGTGCAGATATGCGCGACTCTACAATGCATTCAGTAAAATTTAGTAGTCCGGCTTCTGCATCTATCAACAACTTCATTTCAATAGTGGACAGCCTGAATACCAAGTTAGTTCTCGATCAACGGATGGCACAAGCTTTTATGCAGGAAGGGAATGATTCCGCTGCCAACGAAATCACCAAACAGTTTAAAGGTGTGCAAGACTGGTATATCAACTTTGCCACACAGTATGCCGACACTGCCAAAAGCCCTATCGTTTCCATTTTTGCCTTAGGTATGGCTGCAAGCGGCGACCAGAACAATCTGGTAAACCAACTGGAAAAAATTAAAAAGAAATGGCCTGAAAACACTGCGGTACTGGCTTTCGCCAAGCAGATAGAGGCATTTACCAGCCAATCACAACAACCCATGCAGCAAGGTCTTGCTGTAGGTACGATGGCTCCCGAAATCACAATGCCCGATACAGAAGGCAATCCATTCTCGCTCAGCAGCCTGCGCGGTAAATATGTATTGGTCGATTTCTGGGCGAGCTGGTGCAGCCCCTGCCGCATGGAGAACCCTAACGTAGTAGCCGCTTATAATAAATTTAAAAACAAGAACTTCACCATCCTGGGTGTATCGCTTGATCAGACCAAGGAAAACTGGCTGGAAGCTATAAAAGCTGACCACCTCGATTGGAAACAAATAAGTGATCTAAAGTTCTGGGAAAGTGCTGCGGTGCCTTTATACCAAATTCAGGGTATCCCGTATAATGTGCTGATAGACCCGAACGGAAAAATTATCGCAAGCGAGTTGCGCGGGCCTGCTCTGGAAGCCAAACTGGCTGAAGTGCTCCAATAAACTATTGTCTTATTTATTCAAGGCCCCGTTCGCAACCGTCCGGGGCTTTTTTTATCTGCCTGTCCTGCATGTAAAATGCAACTGTCTGTTTATCATTAGCGTCCTTCTCTTTTTACTATCTTCGTTTTTACAAATTTCTCATGCAGATTCCTCCATCAAAAAAGGTTTACTTCCTCGGTGATTTCCATTTGGGAGCGCCTGATTATGAGACGAGCCTCGCCCGTGAAAAAAGAATTGTGGCCTTTTTGGAAAGCATTCGTAATGATGCTGCCATAATTTTTATCATGGGAGATTTATTTGACTTCTGGTTTGAGTATAAAACCGTAGTACCCAAGGGGTATGTACGAATACTGGGCAAACTGGCCGAGTTGTCCGACCAGGGTATTATCCTT
>JACFNA010000415.1:473-1140 GCA_019455085.1 Chitinophagaceae bacterium | reverse complement strand
ATTTGATTCTTTGATAGGTTGTAGCATCCCAAACATATAGATTGCCGGTTTGATCACCGGTAAGAATATATTTACCATCCGGGCTGTACTTGATGGAATACCCCCATGCACCACCTTCAGTTGTCAGCGTTTTCTTTGATGTGCCGGAGTTTATGTCCCAGATAATAATATTACCATCCCATGCTATGCTGGCCATTTCATCTTTCTGCGGATGAAAATCAACGCCCCATACACTGCTGGAATGACCGGCAAATGCACGGATTTTCTTTCCTGTTTTAATATCCCAAAGGAATAATTCTCCACTGCTTGCTGTAGAAGCTACATAGCGATTCTTGGGATCTACCTTGATGTTCCAAATCCAATCAGAGTGCCCGCTGAGTGTACGAATTAATTTTCCGTTTTTGGCATCCCAGATTTTAATAGTCTGATCTGTAGAACCAGTTACAATATATTTATCGTCGGGTGTGAAAACCACAGAATAAACCCAGTGTTGGTGTCCTTTACATTCAAATTTGAGTGCGCCGGTATTCAAATCAAACACTTTCACAACCGAGTCACCACCTGTAGCAGCAATAAGCGTTCCTGCGTTGTTCACATCAATGCTGGTCATTGGATTTTTGAAGCCGGTATATTCGCGAATGGCTGTGCCTTTTTGATAGTCCCATAA
>JACFNA010000415.1:0-463 GCA_019455085.1 Chitinophagaceae bacterium | reverse complement strand
TATTCTACACTAGCCAATTTGCTGCCGTCTTTTACAAAAGCAATTTCATCCACGCCGCCACGATAGCTGTAGAAAGTGCGTGTGGGTGTTAAATAATCGCCTTTAGTTGTATGGGAACTGTAATCATCATCCTCATAATCATCGTAGTCGACGTCATCAGATACACTGCTGATATTGGTATTAGGCACTATCAAATCACTGTATTTCCATATTTTGATCGTCTTATCAGTTGAGCAGGTAATCACAAATTTGCCATCAGGGCTGAAGCGAATATCTTCGATGGTGGAGCTATGCGCTTGGAAGGCACTGTTAAAATCACCGGTGCCTGCATTCCATAAACGTAATACACCATTTGCATCACCTGAGAGAACAAATTTTCCGTCAGGCGCATATTTAACGGCATAAACCCATGCCGTACCATTATTAATAGATACACGCATGTAGCCTCCCAGCTCCCATATTT
>JACFNA010000414.1 GCA_019455085.1 Chitinophagaceae bacterium | reverse complement strand
TGTCTTAACCCCCTATAAGCTGGACGATTTTTTCCAAGAGGTTTGCTACTGATTGTTCATTTAAGGTATCATAAGTGCCTGACTGAGTTTTTTGAGGGATTGGCAACAAAGATGAACCGGAAGAGCAAGGAACAGTTTGTGCTATTCCTTGCCTGCCATCTCCGTTGGTCAGGTTATTCCTGACAGGTTGCCCTCCGGCAGAGCCTGTTTCTGCTTCACCTGACAACGTAAATGTAAATAATGTTTTACTATAAAAATCTTCCCATTTTTTCATCGGAGTCATAAAGCCAATGGCACCATGCTTTCGCTTGAAGTTGTACCAGTGCATATATTTTTCAATGTGCTGCCTGGCATCATAATAGCTTGAAAAACTATGCCGGTCTATCAACTCACTCTGCTCTATGGAATGAAAGGCTTCAATGTAGGCGTTCTCTTCCGGAGTGGCTACGTGGGTAAACTCCTGTTTGGCTTCCAAAGATTGCAATACTTCACGCACGCTGTGGGCAATAAATTGAGATCCATTATCATTACGGATAATTACTCCTTTGAGACCAAAGCGAAGGTCAAGCCACCGCATCAGCGCTATTACATCTGTCTGCCGAACACTGGACTGCAATATCCAACACAGTATCCTGCGGCTGAATACATCCATTATCGCCAACTGATAATACCAGCGTCGTTCCCCCTGTACCCAAATATATTTTATGTCCAGACACAAATATTCCATTGGCCTTTTGGTCTCAATACGACGATGCTTTACCCACTTTCTTTTGCCCTGAACCTGTATTCGCTTACCACTCAGCAAATGGCTCTCTTTCATCAGACGATACACTTTCTTGTGGTTGATATGGTACTCAAGCTCCTGAAGCTCTTTGGTCATTTTACGGTAGCCATACACACAATAATCCATAGAGAGAATGGCACGTATCTGATCTGTAACCAAGCTATTCGGCACAAGCCCACAGTCGCCAATGATCGTATACGTACTGGCTTTCATACCTCTGGGACCGGGGTGGGCATGGTAATATAGGCTGCTCTTCGCCACATCGGTCCACCGGCAAAGTATATCTATGCTCACTTTATCCTTGTAGCGCATTATTATTTCTTTGCTTTCCGGTAATGGACATCGCTTTTTTTTAAAAG
>JACFNA010000124.1:8343-9232 GCA_019455085.1 Chitinophagaceae bacterium | reverse complement strand
AAGGCTTTTTAGAAAACCAAAAAGTGCTGGAAGTAGAAATAAAGTAGTGTGGAAGGGTTTCCTGGTTATACACCAAATTTTCTTCTTATTTCCCGTTCTGATTCTCTGGACTTGATAGTTTCCCGCTTGTCAAAAGTTTTCTTACCTTTTCCTAATCCTATTTCGACCTTGGCCAGCCCCTTCTCACTTAAGAATAGTTTTAGAGGAACGATGGTATATCCCTTTTCTTTTATCTTAGATTCAAGTTTCCTTAGCTCTGCCTTGCGAAGAAGCAGCTTGCGTTCCCTTGTGGGTTCGTGGTTATATACTCCGCCAAATCCATATTCTGCAATATGAAGGTTTCGCAGTATGAGTTCACCTTTAAAGAATAGACAGTAGCTATCGTTGAAGGATGCTTTTCCCAGGCGGACAGACTTTATTTCGGTACCAGTCAACACAATCCCCGCAGTATATTTTTGGATAATGCTGTATTCAAAGTGCGCTTTACGGTTGCTGATATCCATCAGTGTGGTGAGGTCAATATCCGAACAATGTGAGAAGCTGGGTAAGCTTTTCCTTTAGTTCTTTTCTTGATACAATAAAATCCAGGAATCCATGTTCCAGGAGAAATTCACTACGCTGGAATCCCGGTGGCAAATCCTTCTTGATTGTTTCTTTAATTACTCTTGGACCTGCAAATCCGATTAGGGCACCCGGTTCTGCCATAATAATGTCGCCGAGCATTGCGAAGGAAGCTGTAGTGCCTCCAAAGGTCGGGTCTGTGCACAGGGAGAAATAGGGAATTTTTGCCTCTGACAGATGTACCAGCCTGCCTGATGTCTTGGCAAGTTGCATCAGAGAGAACGCACTTTCCATCATGCGGGCACCTCCGCTCTTGTTGATTATCATG
>JACFNA010000124.1:0-8333 GCA_019455085.1 Chitinophagaceae bacterium | reverse complement strand
GGCCCCTCGCACAATCTTTTCTCCCATCACACTGCCGAGGCTGCCACCGATAAAATCAAAATCCATGCAGGCAATCACAAGGTCTTTTCCGTATACCTTACCGTGCGCGACAGTGATGGAGTCGTGAATCTGAGTTTTGGTATAGGCCTCTTCCAGTCTTTTGGAATAAGGCTTTAAGTCCACGAATCCCAAAAAGTCTTTGGAAAGTATATTGGCAAAAAGTTCCTTGTACGAATCTTTATCAAAGAGGATCTCAAAATATTCCTTGCTTCCGATCCTGTGATGGTATCCACATTTCGGACATACGAAAAGGCTTTCTTCTAATTCGTTAATAGTGCAGGTGTATTTGCACTGGGGACATTTCGTCCAAAGGCCATCGGGAGTTTCTTTCTTATCCTTTGTAGAGGTGGTAATATTTTTGGTCATGCGTCTGAACCAACTCCTCTTTTCGGCATCATTGGTCGTTTCTCCTGTCAGGCTATGGTCGAAGTCTTCGTCCTGTTTCATATAGAATATTTGGTGCTGGTAAGTATCTGCTAAAGCCAAATTTAGGCAATAGTGATGGATTTATCCAAATATACATCCTGAGTGGCCTGAAGCAACTCCACACCTTCTTTGAAAGGTCTTTGGAATGCTTTTCTACCCATAATAAGGCCAGTGCCACCTGCTCTCTTGTTAATAATTGCCGTTTCAATAGCTTCTGCCAAATCTTTAGAACCTTTACTGGCTCCACCGGAGTTGATTAAACCAATTTTTCCACTATAAGTGCATAGTACCTGGTAACGACAGAGATCAATCGGATGATCGCTGGAAAGGTCTGTATAAACTTTTGGTGAAGTCTGTCCGAATTTTATCGCAGTGTAACCACCGTTGTTAGTTGGTAGTTTCTGTTTGATGATATCAGCTTCCAGTGTGACTCCCAGATGGTTCGCCTGCCCGGTGAGGTCAGCACTGGTATGATAATCTACTCCGTCTTTCTTAAATTCATTATTTCTCAGATAGCACCACAAAATAGTTATCATTCCCAACTCATGTGCCTCTGCAAAAGCTTCCGCAACTTCCTGTAGTTGTCTATTGCTCTCATGGCTTCCCCAGTAGATGGTTGCTCCTACACCTGCTGCTCCCATTTCGTAAGCTGTTTTCACTTTGCCAAACATTACCTGATCGTATTTGTTCGGATAGGTGAGCAGTTCGTTGTGGTTAAGCTTAACGATAAAAGGAATCTTGTGAGCATATTTTCTTGCCAGACTTCCTAATACCCCGAAAGTGGAAGCCACTCCATTGCAGCCTGATTCAATGGCTAATTTTACGATATTTTCAGGATCGAAATAAATTGGGTTAGGTGCAAATGAAGCGCCTGCGCTGTGCTCGATTCCCTGATCTACAGGAAATATACTGCAATATCCTGTGCCTGCAAGCCTTCCGTGATTATAGAGGCGGTGCATATTTCCTAAAACACGATTGTTACGATCAGTTTGTGCAAAAACTGTATCCAGATAATCAGGTGACGGTAACGTGAGTAAAGATTTATCCACCTTGCATTTGTGGTTTAAAAGTGACTCAGCTTTGTCTCCCAGAATTTCTTCAATCTTTTTTATTGACATGAATTGTGTTTTTTAAAGTTTTGTATTTGCAAACCTACATGAATTTTCCCATTTTAGGGAAGAGGTGCTAATATGGATATTTGAAAAAGTGAATTTCGTTTTCGTCAGAAATCAATTTTCTCAGTTCCTTGTCTTTAAGCATTTCAGTATAATGTATGAGTTTTCCATTTACCCTGATGAATTCAAATATTAACCGTATTCCATGGCTGTAATCCACATACCACCAAATATGTCCGGTAAACAAGGGTTGAATGGGTATGCCGTCAGGCTTGTGCCAGCCGTAGATGGCTACTTTGGTAGGTAACGATTCCAGTCTGGAAGTAATTACTACGTCTTTTTTTATTCCGGCGATAAGTCCTTTTCTTAACCTTCGCTGGCCTTCAATGATCAGATGGTGCTGGTACATTGTAACCGAACTGTCACGGAATGCATACATGGGTACCGGTTCCAATTTCACTTTTGCATGCTGATAGATATAGTCGACAATAGTTTTCGTGGGCAGAAAACAATGCAGAGAGTCTGCTATTTTTTGTGCTGTTTTTGGCGTGAGGGGAATCCTTGCAAAATTCTTATTGTTCCCGATTGAGAGGTAGTCAGGCAACACAAACAATTTGATTTTGTACTTCCTGCCATCTATGATTGTGTCGATCCTGATGGGAGTGAATTTTTTTAAGGAGGCGGGAATATTGCCTGTAAGGATTGCATTTTGGGCTGCTGCTTCTCTGTCCTCTCTTGATGTTCTCAGTACACTTTTGTAAAATTCATCTCCCCGGATTGCGTTTGTTTGCTGTTTGCTGAAAACAAGTCTGGGGGTGTTACAGGCACCCAAACCAAGGAGGAATATTGAAAACGAAAGTAAGCCCGCAAGGCGCATCATCATAAATTGAAATTGGAAATATACAAAATCGTTAATAATGTCATTTTTAAAATCGGGCATTAGCATTTACCTTCGCTGAAATTATTTACTTATGAACTTACATGAATACCAGGCAAAGGAATTGCTTAAAAAGTATAACGTACCGGTTCAAAACGGTATAGCATGCAGTACAGTTACAGAGGCCGAGGAGGCTTATAGATTTGTGAATGCGGAATATGGAAGCAAGTTCGCTGTGATAAAGGCCCAAATTCATGCAGGTGGACGCGGTAAAGGAACTATTAAGGGGACTGACCAGAGAGGGGTAGCTGTGGCAAAGAACGCAGAGGATGTAAGGCGGATTGCACAGGCAATTTTGGGTGGCACATTAGTTACGGTTCAGACGGGCCCACAAGGTAAAGTGGTGAATAAAGTTTTCGTGGCACAGGATGTGTATTACGAAGGCCCGGAGCCGGTAAAAGAATTTTACCTTTCAATTCTGGTCGATCGTTCCAAGGGGCAGAATGTGATTATGTATAGTACTGAGGGCGGGATGAATATCGAGGATGTAGCCCATAATACACCTGAAAAGATTTTTAAGGAATGGGTACATCCCGGCGGTGTTCTCGAAGCGTTTCAGGCGCGCAAGATTGCCTTTAATTTAAAGTTAAAGGGGGCAGCATTCAAGAACTGTGTAAAGTTTGTAACTAATCTCTATAAAGCGTTTGTGGAGCTTGATTGCAGTATGCTGGAGATAAACCCAATGTTTAAGACCAGTGATGATAAGATTATAGCCGTAGATTGCAAGATGAATATTGACGACAATGCACTTATTCGTCATCCGGAGATTCTGGCTATGAGAGATCTTTCTGAAGAAGATCCAACAGAGGTGGAAGCTGGGAATTACAATCTGAATTTTGTAAAGTTGGACGGAAACGTAGGTTGTATGGTAAATGGTGCCGGACTCGCCATGGCTACTATGGATATGATTAAGTTGAGCGGAGGAGATCCTGCCAACTTCCTGGATGTAGGAGGTACTGCGAATGCAGAGACCGTAGAGGCCGGATTTCGGATTATCATGAAAGACCCTAAAGTAAAGGCCATACTTATAAATATTTTTGGAGGTATCGTACGCTGCGACAGGGTAGCCCAGGGAGTAATTGATGCTTATAAGAGTATTGGGAATATTGAAATACCCATCATTGTAAGGCTTCAGGGTACTAATGCTGAAGTGGCCAAAAAATTAATTGACGAAAGTGGACTTAAAGTGGAGTCAGCTATTTTACTAAGTGAAGCTGCCGAACTTGTGAATAAGGCAGTTGCTTAATAATGGGAACACCTGGTTCTAAAATTATTCCGAAGGTTTTCTTTCATAAAACAGAAAACCTCCTTCCTGTTTTATGAGTGTACAGTCATTACACTGATCGGTAAATTCCTTGTTGTTTATTTTCACCACGAAATAGGCTGGACGGTCAATTTTGCCTCTTAGTAAATATTCCAGCTGATTGTTACCGTATTTTGGTTCAGTGGGTTTCTGTCCATAAAAATACTGTGCATAGCTTTTGAACCCGACAGGCCACATGTAAACATCCTTCCCTGCAAGGCTTTGGTAGAACCTGATAGCAGGCCCCTGCGAGTATTGCTCAATTTTTGGTACTACAGTAATCAGATAGATAAACAGGCAAAGTGCTGTGGAATAAAACAATGTAGTTATAGCTTTCCAATTTGATTTCTTTGCAAAAAAGACTGCGGATAATATTATAAGCAGAAAATAAAAAATTCCTGTAAGACTTTCCCAACCCTGCCATTCGACTTTGATGTTAAGGTTGGCTCTAGCATATTCATCTCTTATATATGGTTCGATAATTTGCGGGTGATTCGCAAGATAAGGGAGCAGAGCGAGTAGTGAAGAAAATATGAGGCCCATTAGTATCACTCCGTATAATACTGCCGTATTTATTCTTTCTTTATTCTGAACCAGGTTGTCAAGATAGGAAGCTGCCATAAATGCTAACGGCATATAGGTTAAAGAAGAGTAGTGAACTATTTTTGTGGTGGTAAGGCTGAACAATATCATGATTGTCCAGAATAATATTTTCATTATTAAGGGAAATTCCTTTTTCACATCTTTAATCCTTCCAAAAAGTATAGGTAATCCGATGATGGAGATAGGGAAGCATCCAATAAATACAACAACGAAGTGATAATAGAAGGGCTCCCCATGGCTTGCAACCGGTTCAAGGAATAATTCGATTTGATAGGTAATAAATTTTTGGAGGAACCAGAGCCCGTTTTTTGCGAACTCCTCTCCAAACCAGAGCAGGCAAACAATGATGTAAAATGCCAACCATATCAAAATCCTGGAAAAGGAAGGAAAAGAACTGAATTTCTTAAATAAGAAATATATAAAGTACACCAGAAGAAAAACCAGAAGCCCTACCGGGCCTTTGGTAAGCGTTGCAAGGCCAATAAATATCCCTGATAAAATCACAAAAGTATATTTCCATTTCCATTGTTCTTTAGTGATATCTCTGTACATGAAATAGATACCCATGAAGATGAAATAGTTGAACACTGGGTCTATAATACCAGACTTGAAATAAAGGTGGGGGAGGAAAGATCCAAGATATGCCAGAGACCAGAGGAATCCAAACCTTGCAGATTTGTGCTTTCTGCCTATCAGGAAAAAAGACAGTAGTGAGATAATTCCAAAAAGCGCATTCGGGAATCGAGCTGCGAATTCATTGATGCCGAATAGGTGCATCGCCCCTGCTTGCAACCAGAAGAATAATGGTGGCTTTTCCCAGAAAGGCTCATAATTTATTTGCACGAGATGATAGTCATGTGTGACAATCATCTCTCTGGCGGATTCGGCAAAGTTGATTTCATCCCAATCGAACAAATGTACGCTACCCAGGTAGGGAAAAAAGAAAAGTAATCCTGAGACAAAAAGGATAACTATGAATAGAAATGAATGATCAGTCTTCAGGCTGTTAATCTTTCCCATTTGAAAAACTTCAGTTTCGTAAGCATATATAATAAGGATACTTTCAGCACTCCCATACCATATATAGTACTTCTCCTAAGGTTTATCGATGAAGCCTCATCAAAGTACTTTGTTGGGCAGGTCACTTCTGCAATCTCGAATCCCTTGTAAAATATCTGGGCAACCATTTCATTATCAAATATGAAATCATCGGAGTTTTTGTTATAATCTATTGATTGTAACACCCTGCTGCTATAAGCTCTGTAGCCTGTATGATATTCAGATAATTTCTGATTCATGCAGATGTTTTGGAATAGTGTCAATAGTCGGTTGGCTATGTATTTATAGAGTGGCATACCGCCTTTCAGTGCCCCCTTCCCCAAAATTCTGCTTCCGAATACTACGGGGTAAATATCGTTGCCAATTATTGAGGCCATGGCTGTAATTAATAAAGGGGTGTACTGATAATCAGGGTGGAGCATAATGATGATATCTCCCCCCAATTCCAGGGCCTTGTTGTAGCAGGTCTTTTGGTTTCCACCGTACCCTTTATTTTCCTTATGTTTTATAATGTGCTTAATACCAATCTGTTGTGCTACCTCAACTGAGTTGTCGGTGCTGTTGTCGTCCACAAAAACAATTTCATCGACTATGTCAGTCGGGATTTCTGAAATAGTTTTTTGAAGGGTAAGAGCCGCATTATAAGCTGGCAATACCACAATCACCTTTTTACCTTGGTACATCTGAGAGATATGTTTTGCTATGGAGTGCAAAGTAACTGATAATTGAACAATAGGAACGAATAATAGCGGGTGAACCTACACGGGCATCTGCAATATTGTGCTCCATATATTAAGGCCTGGTAGGCAGGAAGAAGGATTGGCCATGATGGCGGCGAAGACCGGTTAGATAAAAAGACTAAAAGCTCTTGGTTGGATTAGTATTTTTTTTATTGTAATGTTGAAAAAAAGCTGATTCTTAATTTGTAATTTTCATTAATAGCAGTATTTTTACTGCTTCAATTCTTTTCTATCCTATGTAGAACTGGTATTATTATCTTAATTTCCTAGTTCGAATTTCCGTAAGATTTCCATTTTCCTACCATGGTTTCTTCTTGAATAAGAAGGAGCGATCGGAGCCTCTAA
Organism: Chitinophagaceae bacterium; assembly: GCA_019455085.1. Lineage (GTDB taxonomy): Bacteria > Bacteroidota > Bacteroidia > Chitinophagales > Chitinophagaceae > Ginsengibacter. The sequence continues at coordinate 1,745 of JACFNA010000124.1, read as the reverse complement.
ACTATTAACAGATTAAAAAAATGAAAAGGATTTTTTACGTATTTATCCTGTTGCTTTTTGCGGGGACAATCAGCGTTTCAGCACAGACTACTGAAATGGATCCAAACGACCCTGACGTGATTTTTACCTCTACGAATCATCCATCGGACCCTGGTGGTGCAGACTGGGACAAGGTGAAGAAGTGGGGCCATGCTACTGTGTTAAGTTGGAATCCATATAGTTATGGATACAAATCATATATTTTCAGGGGAATGGCCTTTAGGCTTAAGTTTCCCAAGAGCTATCAGCCAGGAGTGAATGATGGGAAAAAGTATCCTGTGTATATTTTTCTTCATGGATTAGGGGAGCCGGGGCCTACCTGGAACAATGAGAAGTCATTACTATGGGGAGCTCAGCTGCATGCACAGGCTGTGGATAGAGGTGATTTTGATGGTTTTGTGATTTACCCTCAGGCAAGTGGGGGTGGATGGTTTAATAGTTACATTACTCAGATGGTTGCCTTAGTAGGAAAGTTGAAGGCTGAAGTTAAGGCTGATGAAGACAGAGTAATTATAGCAGGACTTTCATCAGGTGGTTCAGCTTCATGGAGTTATTTAGACAATAGTCCCCAGACCTGGGCAGCTATCACCCCAATTTCAGCTGCCTATAACTATACAACTGCAATGGACTGGATACCCCATGTAATCACAGTACCGGTTTGGTTGGCTAATGGCGGCCAGGATAAATCGCCTTCTCCATGGAGTATTAATTTAATGCTTAGTGCATACAACTATTATGGTGGGGACGTAAAACAATCATTTTATCCCAACCTCGCTCATAATGTCTGGAATAATTTTTGGGCAGAACCCGGCTACTTTGATTTTCTCAATAAGGCACATAAAGCGCAACCTTTAGTGAGGTTTGGGAAAACAGAATTTTGCCCGGGTGAAACCATAAATGTGTCTCTATTGCTTCAACCGGGATTTTACCAATATGAATGGCAGAAGGACAATGTAACCATTGCAGGAGCAGATAAGGATTCTTTGGTCGTTACTGAATTTGGAACCTATAGAGGCAGGTTTAAGAGGACAAGTACTTCAGATTGGTCTGATTGGTCACCGAGACCTGTTGAGATCAAAGCAAAAGCATCCACACCCCAGATTGTGGTGGAACAGGGACATACAAATGTAATCCCGGCTCCAAATGGCGATATAACAACTCCCCTTACCTTGACAGAGAACTATGCTTCCTTTGATTGGAGGAGGGTGAGTGATAATGCACAAGTTAGTACGCTATTTAAATATTACGCGGGTCCGGGAACATATACGGTGACTGTTACATCTGCAATTGGATGTCCTGCAGTTACTTCGGCTCCTTTTACAGTAATTGATGCTAATGGTGCAAACGGGCCAGATAAAGCTACAGACCTGACTGCGACTGCTACAAGTAATACTTCTATTCAATTAAACTGGGCAGATAAACCTGCACCACTGCATAACGAGACGGCCTTCGAGATATATCGGTCTAAGAGTACCGGTACTGAATACAAATTGATAGGCCAGGTAGGGGCAGATATTTTGCAGTTTGAAGATTCCAACCTGACGCCCGGAGAAGAATACTTCTATGTTGTAAGAGCTATTAACGATAATGCGGCTGCCCCCTTGAGTAATGAGGCGAGTGCGATTACTACTTCTGATAAAACACCTCCTACTATTCCTCAGAATTTGGAGGTGACTCAGGTAAGCAGGCATACGGTAACATTGAAT
>JACFNA010000123.1 GCA_019455085.1 Chitinophagaceae bacterium | reverse complement strand
ATTCGGGTGTGGCTTTTGGCAGGAGGCCGATATCTGTGTGAATGCCGCTTCCGGAAGGATATTGGGGGCAGACAGTAACAGGTAGTGTACCCTTATAAGGTATCCTTCCGGTGAGCATATCTACTGCGGCCTTTTGTGTAAGCGAATCGTCCTCGTAGCATGCTACCAGATTTGCTGCATTACAGAAATATTGGTTGGCATAAGGGTTGCCAAATGAAAACAAAATAGTTTTATTGTTTGCTGCGATACTACGTATCATTTCCAAAGCATTTTCGGAAATCCCAAACTGATTTGCCGGATACCGGTTATATCCATGCAAACCAATTACCACCTTGTCATATCTGTTTTTTATCAGTTCAATAATACTCGCCAGTCTGCGATTATCTTCCTTGTAACTGTAATAGAAATTATCAGTACCCAAACTATGTTGCAACCCGTTGGCAAAAGCATTTGCCTCATTAATTCCAACCCCGATATAGGCAATCTTCCTGCCTTCGGTATCAGGAGCTTTTAGCGGGAAGAAATCGCGATCACTGTCTTTTAGCAGGGTTATAGCCTCACGGGCAATTCGTGTTTTCAGCGCATTGATACCCTCGTTTAGGTCGCTGGTGAGGTGCTCCAGATTAACCGGCTTGAAGGTGGCAGAGCCATATTCATATTTATATCTCAATACCTTTTTACATTTTTCGTAGATATCATTCCATGATAATTTACCTGAGTCAATAGCTGCTCTTATAGCAGCGATAGATTCAGCTACGTCTTCAGGAAGGCATAGCATATCGTTGCCGGCGATAAGAGATTGTGCTGCGATGGTGCCCCCAGGGAAGAATTTCGATACGCCCTTCATACCCAGGGCATCGGTAAATGTGAGTCCATCGTATTTTAATTTCTCGCGAAGAAGCCCTGTCACGTTGGCTCTGGAGATAGAGGTAGCTGTATTAGGTGTAGGGTCTATTGCCGGTATGTAGAGATGTGCAATCATAATACTGGCCACACCTTCCTGAATCATGCGTTTGAATGGATAAAGCTCAAGCGTATCGAGCTGGCTCATTGATTTCAGGATTTCCGGAAGATCTTTATGAGAATCTACAGATACATCGCCATGGCCGGGAAAGTGCTTGGCGCAGGCAATGATACCCTCGTCCTGCAACCCATGCATATATGCCAGGCCAAACCGCGCTACATTGTATTTGTTCTCACCAAAAGAGCGGTCATTGATGACCGGATTCGCGGGATTATTGTTGATATCTACTACAGGAGCGTAGTTTACCTGTACGCCTATACGTTTCATTTGCCTGCCGACGAGCCTTCCGTATTCATATACCAGTAGAGAATCGTTTGCCGCTCCTACCATCATGGGGTGGTTTAGAGATATGATGCTGTCCAGCCTCATTCCCAGGCCCCATTCTCCGTCGATAGCCACCATTAGAGGTGTTTTTGCCATGGCCTGAAATTCGTTGATCAGTTGGGCTTGTTTTACCGGAGTACCCTGAAACAGGCAGATACCTCCAATGTTGTATTTCTGAATCATTTCGCGAATGAGACTATCATAGTACACAGGGCCCTGGGCGCTGTAGGTGCTCTCACGCAACACCATAAGCTGCGCTATCCGTTGATCGTCGTTCAGGGTGTTAAATACACTATCTGCCCATTGTATGGCTTTGGGAGAGAACTTTTGTTGTGCCGGCAGTGATTGCAGCAGAAAGAAAAAAGTAATTCCTGCTATACATAATCTTTTCATCATTCGCTTCTTAGATAATTGTGGTAAAGAGGCCACAAGTTAAATAAAACGCGAGTAACTTACAGGTCAAATTTGCAGTGTGAAGACTATTTTTTTGTTCCTGATTTTTTGGATACAGGCTTTTTCTTCCCCTTTTCTGCACAATCTGTTATTGGCAAGTGAATGTCAATAATACAACCTTGTTTCGGTTTTGATTTGATTTGCAGACGTCCGTTATAGGCATCTACGCGGTTGCTGATGTTTTGAAGCCCGATTCCTTCTTTTCTCTGTTTCAGAGGAAAACCTTTCCCATCATCCACAATACGTATGTGTATGCTACACTCCTTTTGCAGGAGCGAGATGGATGCATTTTTTGCGTGAGAGTGCTTTAGAATGTTTGCGCTGGCCTCCTGTAGAATACGATACAGGTTAGTTCTGTAGTTGTCCTTCATTTCAATATGAAGACCAAAGTTGAGCGTAGTATGGATGCCGGCGGCGGTCAACATATCTACTATGCCCAGAGAAAGCTGTTCGAGGCTAATATCTTTTGAGGGGGTAATGCTTCTGTGAGTGAGCGCTCTGATTTCATGAATTCCGTTGTCTAATAGTTCGATGGGGTAGTGTGCCACATCCGCAAAGCCTTCCAGGTTCTTAGCGCCCATAGTGAGGTAGAGCCGGGCGCCTGCGAGTAACTGGTTTACATTATCGTGGAGTTCTCTTCCGATGAAGTTTCTTTCTTTCTCCTGCGCTTCGATGATGGCTCTGGAGATATTTTTTTGTTCGGTAATTTTTTGCTCAGCAATCTTTGCTTCCATTTTTCTTACCTTTTTCTGAGCTTCCTTCACCTTGGAAATATCAGAAGCTATGCCGATTAAGTAGTCTTCTTTCTCAATTGTGATGTGTGAGACGCTCAGATAAAAAGGCAGGTTTACCTTCGATTTGGTATGGATAAGCACTTCCATTTCGGCCCATCCTTTTTCTGCTGCCTCCTTTATTTTATTATAGATCAGATGCGAATGTTTTTCCGAGAAAAAATGGTGCGGTTGCAGTTTCATTATTTCCTGGGCATCATATCCGGTAATCGTTTCCAAATTCTTGTTCCACCTGATAAACTGATTGGAGTGATTGATTAGAAAAAAGATACCGGGAAGTGAATTTACAATCGCTTCGCTCAGGATGTTTTGTTTGGCAAGTTCGTCCTGAGTTTTCTTTAGCTGGGTGATGTCCACCATACTTCCCATCATCTTCACCAGGTTTCCGGCTTTGTTGTATTCGAGCAGTGTGCGGTCATAGATGAAGATCCACTTCCCTTTGAAGTGCTTGAACCAGTATTCGGCATTCCACTGCCTTCTTTTTGATTCGATAGCGTGATCGAGGCTATCAATAGTCTGTTTTCGGTATGAGGGGTGTATTCGCTGTTCCCATTTTGCCGATCCTGGCATTGGGTCATTTGTAGTAAGCCCGTATAATTTCTGGTGCGCTTCATTAGCCCAACGTTCACCGGTTACAGTATCCAACTCCCATAGTGCATCCTGTGTCGAATTAGTGATACTCTTGAATCTCTCATTCGTCCTTTTTACTTCTTCCTGGGCTTTTTTGTACTCAGTGATATTTCTTCCGATGCTTCCGTAATATTTCCTTCCGTTTCTTTTTAACAGGAACATATTTACTTCTGCATCTACCGTCTGCCCTTTCAGAATAACATTTTTTGTGTCAAATGTGACACTTCCTTTTTCAGCTTTTCTTTGCCGGGATTTTATAAGAGCAGGAGACACTCCTTTGTCAAATATTTTCGAACTGAATCCTATGAGCTTTTCCCTGGAGTATCCTGTGGCCTCGCAGAATCTCTTGTTTACATCTACTATGATTTGATTTTCATCAGTCAGAACGAAACTGTCTCCCATAGAATCCAGAAGCTGTTGATAGCGGTCATTTTCTTCTTTCTTTTTTTCTGTTGGCTGCGACTGGAAAGCCAGAATTATCTCTTTTTTCTTTCCTGAGGAAATGAGTACCTGCCAGTTTTTCTCAGCGAAACTGAGAAGGCACAGTTTGTCTTTTCCACTTTCGCTAGCTTTCTTACAATGTTTCAACAAGGCTTTCGATGATGCGGCTGGCAACATTTGCATAAATGAATTCCAGTCGTGCATTTCAGGGAATACCTGCAGCGCCTTTTTATTGTAGGATAAACTCTTAAAATTTTTCCCGATGACGATGATGGGAATTCCAAGGCTACTGATTATATCTTCTTTCAGTAATTTGTGTTTGGGGGAAGGATTGGACATAATTATCGAATAACAGATTGGGCAATATTACTTATTTTGTACGGATAGCCCAACCTATTGGTAGAAAATGAAATAAAACAAAGCTTGTTTTGAGCATGCGTGTTCAGTAAGTGTTGACTATCAGGATATTTTTATCAATCCCAATAGCCTTCCCGGAAATAATTTTTTGTAGCATTGAAAGGTGATGTACCAGGCCGGTAACTCTTTTTTGTGGAAATTATTGTGGGGAGAATTACCTTTTATTTCGTAATATTACCCCATAGTTTTATTAGTAAATATCCTGTTTGAAATGTAGTAATTATGAGAGATTTTTGCGAAGACTACTAAAACTAAATCAAAGAAAACTTATGAGCCAGGAAAACGAAGAAGTGGTGAAGGTGATGATAGTTGACGACCATGCACTGTTCCGCGCGGGTGTACGTACGACACTTTCTATTAAAAAAGATATTAAAGTTATAGGTGAGGCTGAGAATGGATTGCAGCTAATGAATATGTTGAAGGCAGGCACAATACCTGATGTGATCTTACTGGATATTCAAATGCCTATTATGGATGGCACAGCTACTCTGCCTGAGGTAAAAAAACTGTACCCGGATATTAAGGTGATCATGTTGACATTGGTGGAAGACCAGACGTTTGTTACAAAACTGATGGAACTGGGGGCTAATAGCTATCTCGTAAAAACATCAGATGCCGAGATAATTTACGATGCCATCAAGACTTGTTATAAACAAGAGTTTTATTTTAATACACTTACCAATCAGGCTTTACTCAATAATCTCCGGCAAAAAAATACCCCAGGCTCTATTAAAATGCCACAGGAAGATGCCGTATTAACGGAAAAGGAAATTACGATTCTCCGGTTGATGTGTGAAGAAAAAAGTACAAGGGAAATTGCTGAGATAATTGGCCAAAGCCCCAGGACGATAGAAGCCACACGCGACAAACTGAAAGCAAAGACCGGCACTAAAAGTACTGCCGGGCTTATTTTGTTTGCAGTTAAGCACAAGCTTCTGGATGAAGATGTCTGAAACTACCCCGCTGCTGCGAATCTGCTATTAAATAATTCTCAGGGTGTCTTATGAAAATAGACACCTTTTTTGCCTTGGGAGTTAATGCTAAAGTTGATGCTCAGGCAGATATCGTATATCGTTACAATATCCAGCCCGATGCCACCACCCCATAACCAACGATTGCCGAGTTGTGTAGTATGATTACTCCAGGAGCGTCCTGCATCAGAGAATACTTTGGCATAGAAGGTAAAGGGGATATTATTCAGACCGCCTGCCTGAATTGGGGTAGGGATATCAAAATGATAAAAGCGTTTTTTCAGGTCTGAATGGCCTATCACGAATGCATGCCCGTCGATAAGATAATCTTCATAACCTCTTATAACATCTTTCTCGTATCCGATGGCTTTGGTATTGTAATAAGGCTGGTCGAAGGGGAGGGTAATTCCACCAGACAAGCCGATTGTAGCAAACCAGTCATTCCCGAGGGGATGAAAATAATTGGCGAGAGCTGAGATTCGCAGGCTGTTTACGTCGCCACTCCAGCCGGTTCCCTGCTTCTTCAGGTTGAATTCATAATTGTACCCCTTGAGCGGATAAATGATGTTGTCGGCATCATCGTATCTGAGTTTATAACTTAAGGCAGGGATCACCTGGTGTTGCGGGTTGCCATAAAAGAAGTCGGGATTGAGCGTAGTGATGGTGTCGGCAAGTGAAATATCGTCGATTCGAAATGTTATCCATTCTTTCTTATTGATACCTTTTCGTATCAGGTATCCGGCTGACAGAAACCATTGTCTCCAGTTCATTCGGGTACCCTGATAATAAAGCTGTTTGTTGTCGCTGCCGGTAGCATAAGGTATCTCCCGGGAATATAGGGTACCGCCCTCGAAACGCATTCTGCTTTGCATGGCACGTGAGAGGTAAGGAGAGGTGTATAGCACATTTACCTGATGGTTAAAGCCCATTGTGGCTTTTATCTCAAGGTTGTCATTCCTTCCGGAGAGGTTTTCCTGAATGAAGCGGATCCCGTAACTCAACCTGTCGAAGCTGGCATTGTATTCATGCAACCAGACGTTAAACGATCGATCGGCCAGCTCAATATATGGGAAAGGGTAGGTGTACCATCTTTCCACCAGCTTAATGAGGATGGTAAGGGCGCCGGATTCCAGGCTCCCCGGAAGCACATTTACTGATTTGAACAGCTTGGTATTATAAATGTTTTCCTCGGCTTTGCGCATTTTCTTGTAAAGCGCTTCAAGTGAGAGAGTGTCACCTGTTCTGAAGGGGATTTCGCGGGTGATGATGTGGTCCTTTGTGCGGTTATTTCCCTCGATTCGGAATTCGCCGATGATCACGGATCCCGGGGGGATCTGTGCAGTGGCATCTGCCAGTGTGTGGGTGAGCACAAGAATCGTTATGATCAATTTTTGCACTAAACCTTTAAGGTTAAGGGGAGCCACAAGCCACATCAGATATCGAGATAATTCATCAGGTTGTTGTAATTGTCTTCCAGTTGAGACTCTATGAGATCATCGCCTGAGGTAAACAGGATTTTGTAGTTATATCTTTCCAGGCTGGCTATGATGGTTGAAATTTCTTTTTTATCAAGTCCGATGGTGACTTCCATTACGGAGGAAGCTGCTATAGGAGAGACATTATAATGCAGAATAGTAGCCCCATCGCTCTCCATAATCGTATTTAATTCTGAAAAAACGAGTTTAGGCTGGGGTATTGCCAGAACGATGAGTGCCCCATACTCGCCGGCACCGGAGAAATTGCCCAGCGCATTAATGAGATCGAAGTACATAATACTACCCAGGTATTCATTCTCTTCATTTATAACCGGTATCACATTAGTATGAAAAAGGCGGGCTATGGGGACAGCCTTAAGGAAGTGTGAGGATCCGTTCACTGCGGCCGGCTTTAGTTCATCAGAAACTTCCCTTATCAGCAGATCCGTTTCTTCGCAATTCAGAAGTACATTTTTTTCTATCAGTCCCTTGTATTTGTTGTCTTCTACGATAGGCAAATGTGTGCAGGTGTGCTCCTGCATCAGATTCAGCGCGCGGTGCATCGTATCATTAAGTGACAATGCAGGTAAGTTCCTATCGGCTAATTGCTGGCTGGTCATGATAATATTTTTTATACTGATTCCCCACTGTACTTAACAATTATAGCAGTGTTCTGTCAATTAGACAAGAAAAACCGTTATTATGTTGCAGGAGTTGCCCTCAGCCTTGTCAGGAACCCACTTAATATTTTGTTGAACTCTACCGGTACCTCCATCATAGGGGCGTGGCCACATTTATCTATGAAGTGGAGTTCGCTGTTGGGAATCAGTTTGTTAAACTCTTTGGCAACGAAAGGAGGAGTGATGATATCATTGTTTCCCCAAATCAGGCAGGTGGGCTGTTTGATGTGGTTCAGCTCTTCTCCCAGGTTATTGCGAATGGCGCTTTTGGCAAGTGCGATGATCTTAATTACTTTCAGCCGGTTATTCGTAATTTCAAAACATTCATTCACCAGTTCTTCAGTCGCCATTTTAGGGTCATAGAAGGTAAGCTCTGTCTTCTTGCGAATATATTCCTTGTCTCCCCGTTTAGGATAACTGTCGCCCATTCCACTCTCGAAGAGGCCGGAGCTTCCGGTGAGTGTAAGAGATTGGATGCGACCGGGGTTTTTGAGAAGGTACACTAGTGCTACATGACCGCCTAGCGAATTGCCCAGAAGATGAATGTTATTATAATCGCGGTGATCGATAAATTTTTTCACAAACTTTGACAAGCCGCCTACTGTAGTGTGTAAGAGGTCAAGGTCGAAAAGCGGCAGCATGGGCACCACCACCTTGTATGAATCCCTGAAATAATCGATAAGATGTTCAAAGTTGCTTAACGCTCCAAACAGCCCATGCAAAAGGAGTAGCGGCTCTCCTTCTCCCTCTTCTATAAACTTGTACTTGCCGTCCTCCCTTATCGTGTAGTCCATCTTATTAGTTTCAATTATATACCGATGTAAGACATCTGATGCTAAAATAATTGTTTCTCTCCATATTGACAGAGAATTTCTCAGACAGGTTGTGGTATGTTATTACCTGACCGGCTTTTGCAGCATTATTGATATTTTTTCGGCAATTCAAATACATCCTTTAAAATGGGGAAGATTTTGCCCAGGAAGGAAAGCGTATTGGGTGCTAAAGGCGATAGGTAACGATAGGTAATTGATGTACTCTTAAGCTCCTCAGGTAAAAAGCCTAGCATATTCACATAAAGGATAAAAAAACTGAGAACGAAAAGGTTTAGCGCCACTTGAAAAATGGCTCCTCCGATGCTGTCAAGTAATCCCAGTTGTACCAGCCGGAGTGTCCCCCTGACAGCCCGGGCGATTAAATGTATGAGCAGAATCACTCCGATAAGTATCAGGAAGAATATAGCAATATGATACCATTGCGCCGGCTCTTTTTCATTTTCCACATATTCTATCACCGTGGAAGAGATCTTAAATGCTGCAAGCAAACCAATAAATATTGCTAAAAAAGAGAGTGCACTCACTACCAGGCCTCTCTTGAATCCTTTGTAGCCGGCAAGAGCAAGAGCAATCAGAATGATAATGTCCAGCAGCAATAGATAATATTTAAATACTGTTAAGGGCTTCTTTTACAAGGGTAGCTATCGTTTTCCCATCTGCTTTTCCTGCGAGTTCCTTATTGATTACTCCCATTACCCTGCCCATATCTGCCATGGACGAGGCGCCGGTTTTTGCAATAACTGCTTTTACGGCCTCCCTGATTTCGGCTTCTGTCATTTGCTTGGGCAGGAATCCTTCAATAACCGCAATCTCTTCCTTTTCCCTCGCCGCCAGGTCGGCGCGGCCTTGTTTTTCATAGATTTCCAGTGAATCTTTTCTTTGCTTCACCATCTTTTGCAGCATCTTCATTTCATCAGCCGGCGAAATCTCTCCGGTGAACCCTTCGGATGTTTTGGCTAAGAGGATAGCGGATTTAATGTCGCGCAATGTCCTGAGGGTTGCTTCTTCGCGTGCCAGCATAGCCTTCTTAATGCCGTCTGCAACTTGTTGTTCTAAAGACATACTTTTTGTTTTTAATATTCCCTATTTCTTATTCCCGTACTCCATTTTTTCGTATTTGGAGTGAAACTCGTTAGCGAATTTCCTGAGATCATTTACCAACTCATTTTTTCCGGTGGCTCTGTTAAATGTATCTCCCATGGTTACCAGTACCTGGTAAAAAAAATCAG
>JACFNA010000122.1:6881-9299 GCA_019455085.1 Chitinophagaceae bacterium | reverse complement strand
AAAAAGAAGCTCCCTGCAAACTCTTATAAAAAGACAGCACCCGATTACTGGTCTGCCTGATATCAATATCCCCCAGGTTTACCTGCCAGCCATTCTTTTTTATTTGCATGAAGATTCTGTCAAAATCCTGAATGTTTTGCGTATTCCCGTCGGGTTGCACAGGAATATTATTATCGCTGATTGCAGCAGCAAACTCCAGGCTGTCACCTATAAACCCATTGAGCTGAAGGTTGAGGGTTGAACTTACCACCGCATCCTGATTGTTGCCAAAGGAGATTCCCCTGCCAATACTCCCATTATAATTGACAGGCCCGAAGTCAATAATTTTAGCCGTTTGCTGTGAGCCGGGAGGCCTCACGGGCTGCTCTATTGTGAAGTTGTAGCGAATACTATCATAATTAAATCTTTTCGCTTCGCTTCCCATTCTGAAAGGAAATACCCGAAATGAAACAGTCAGAGTGTCTGACAAATCTCTGGTCAGAATCAATAAAGCATTAGCATAATCAATCCGGTAGTCGGCAGGAGCAGCGCCACTCACGACCACTGTATTAGGCACGATACTGAGGGAGTCCAGCACCAGGTTTCCGGCAACAGGAGCAACCCATTTCTTTATTCTGAGATTGGAAAGCACATGCTGTTGTGAATGAACAACCGCTGCACTTAAGAGCAGAAGAATCAGAATTAGGGGTTTCCGGAACATTCAATACACATCAGGATATAAAACAAAACTAAGCTTAATCACCTTTACAGCACCTATAAAACGAAACTTCCCGAAGACGCATTGCCCCCGGGAAGTAATATTATGACTAAAAAACGAGTCTGAGCTTTGAAGGCTATTACTCTCTGATACCTGCCGGCCCTGTAGTTACGCTTGCCCTCATGTACTCCCGCTTCATCTTTGCAATATTCCCTACCGAAATACCTTTAGGGCATTCTGCTTCACAGTTGTAAATATTTCCACAGTTCCCAAATCCTTCTTTTGCAGCCTGGTCAACCATATTTCTTACTCGACTTGCCCTCTCAGCATCTCCCTGTGGCAGAAATGCCAATTGAGATACTTTGGCCCCGATGAATAACGCTGCAGATCCGTTTGGACAGGCTGCAACACAGGCACCACATCCGATACAGGCCGCTGCATCAAATGCCTCGTCAGCCGCTACTTTTGATACCGGAATAGCATTGGCATCCGGCGCATTGCCTGTATTGACTGATACAAACCCACCTGCCTCAATTATCCTGTCAAATGCCCGGCGATCAACCATCAAATCCTTGATAACCGGGAATGCAGCAGACCTCCACGGCTCTACAACAATAGTATCCCCATCCTTGTAGGCCCTCATGTGAAGTTGACATACAGTATTCCTCTCCCAGGGGCCATGTGCCCTTCCATCTACATACATACTGCACGCACCACATATCCCTTCACGGCAATCATGGTCAAATGCAATGGGCTCCTTTCCTTCGTTTATCAATTGCTCGTTTAACACATCAAACATTTCCAGAAACGACATTTCAGACGAAATGTCTTTTACCTGAAAGGTTTCAAAATGTCCATGTTCCTGTGAGTTTTTTTGTCTCCACACCTTCAGGGTGAGGTTCATAGTATAGTGTTCCATGAGCGGTTATTTTTTGTTTAAATTCTATTTCAAATAATTACTTGTAGCTCCTTTGTGAAGGTTTCGATACTTCAAATATCAAAGGTTCTTTGTTAAGCACTTCTCCTTCAGGCTTATACTCCCATGCCGACACAAAGCTGAATTCATCATCTATCCGCAGCGCCTCTCCTTCAGAGGTCTGGCTCTCTTCTCTGAAGTGCCCTCCACAACTCTCTCTGCGATTCAGCGCATCGCGACACATGAGTTCAGCGAGTTCCATAAAGTCAGCTACTCTCTGCGCTTTATCCAGTTCAGGATTCATGCTTTCCACCTCTCCCGGTACTCGCAAATCTCTCCAGAATTCCTCCCTCAATTGCTGAATTTCTGTAATTGCTTCCGTCAGCCCTTTCTCGTTTCTTGCCATTCCGCATTTGTTCCACATAATCTTTCCCAGTTCACGGTGGAAGTGATCTACAGACCTGGACCCTTTAATATTCATCAACTTATTAATTCTTTCAGCTACTGCCTTCTCTGCTTCCTCAAATGCCGGGTCTGTAACCGGAATTGCGGGTGTCCTGATCTCTGAAGAAAGATAGTTACCTATGGTGTATGGCAACACAAAATATCCATCTGCTAATCCCTGCATCAATGCAGAGGCTCCTAATCGGTTTGCACCATGATCACTAAAATTACATTCTCCAATCGCAAAGAGCCCCGGTACGGTAGTCTGTAATTCATAGTCGACCCAAAGGCCTCCCATAGTATAATGCACGGCGGGATAGATTCTCATGGGCACCTCATACGGATTTTCACCCGTAATCTT
>JACFNA010000122.1:0-6834 GCA_019455085.1 Chitinophagaceae bacterium | reverse complement strand
ACATCTCAAACAGGTTTCCATACTTATCCTTTACTACCTGCATACCCAATTCTCTGATTGTTTCGTCCGAGGGATTCTCAATCACTTTCTTGTGAGCCTCCATCTTGCCATACCTTCTGATAGCATCAGCAAAATCCAGATATACAGCCATCTTGGAACTACCTACTCCATACCCCGCATCACACCGCTCTTTTGCTGCACGTGAGGCCACGTCGCGTGGCACAAGATTACCGAACGCCGGATATCTTCTTTCCAGATAATAATCTCTTTCGTCATGAGGAATATCTTTAGCTTTCCGGTTATCATCCTTCTTTTTGGGCACCCAGATTCTGCCGTCATTTCTGAGACTCTCACTCATCAATGTCAGTTTACTCTGATAGTCGCCTGATACAGGAATACAGGTGGGATGAATTTGCGTAAAGCATGGATTTGCAAAGAAAGCTCCTTTCTTATGTGATTTCCAGGAGGCGGTAGCATTACTCCCCATTGCATTTGTGCTCAGGAAGAATACATTTCCATATCCACCCGATGCTAATACCACCGCATGACCAAAGTAACGCTCAAGCTTACCCGTAACCAGATTTCTTGCAATGATACCCCGCGCCTTACCATCAATAACCACCAAATCGAGCATTTCGTGACGGGAGTACATCGTTACTTTTCCGGTAGCTACCTGACGCTCCAGCGCACCATAAGCTCCCAGGAGTAGCTGCTGTCCGGTTTGCCCTCTTGCATAGAATGTCCGGGAAACCTGTGTACCGCCAAATGATCTGTTTGCCAGGGTGCCACCATATTCTCTTGCAAACGGTACGCCTTGTGCGGTGGCCTGGTCTATGATATTACCACTTACCTCCGCAAGTCTGTATGTATTCGCCTCACGGCTACGGTAGTCGCCTCCCTTCAGCGTTTCGTAATACAACCTGAAAGTAGAGTCTCCATCATTCTGATAGTTTTTGGCTGCATTAATCCCCCCTTGTGCAGCGATACTATGCGCGCGCCGGGGACTATCCTGAAAACAAAATGCTTTCACATTGTACCCAAGTTCGCCCAGCGTAGCAGCTGCTGAAGCTCCGGCAAGGCCGGTGCCTATTACAATTATTTGAATATTTCTCTTATTAGCAGGACTTACCAGCTTGCAGTGGTCTTTGTAATTCTGCCACTTATCTTTTAAGTCGCCAGCGGGGATTTTAGAATCTAATACCATATTCGAAGCAATTAATTGAATTAAATATTTTGTAACCGGTTACTGTAACCATCCAGCCATAAAGGCAATCGGCATTAACGCAAATAAGACTACTATAATAACAGAATAAGCCACACCGGCTTTCTTTACAAGGGGTGTCCAGGCCTTATCATTCATCCCAAGCGACTGGAAGGCACTCTGGAAACCATGTAGCAAGTGAAACAACAGAGAAGCCAATCCTACCATATACAGCACGAACCAGAGTGGTTGCGTAAATATATCACGCATTCTCTCATACAGGTTCACCTCTGACCCTCCAAAATATAATTCATCTTTAGTGTGCACCCAGAAATGCGCCAGGTGCATAACCAGGTATAACAAAACCAGTGTGCCCAGCAAACCCATATAGCGGCTATACCATTTTATCTTAGGAATATAACGCTTCATGGAATACTTCACAGGACGTGCCGCTCTGTTCATCTTCCAAAGCATCATGCCCTGGGCAATATGAAACGCGAATCCTATGAACAGGCCCAACTCCAGAATCCTCATAATCCAGTTATGACTCATGAATCCTGCCACAGCATTGAATGTAGCTCCATCATCATTCATGAATATCGTAGCGTTTAATCCGGCGTGTACTATCAAAAAGGCAATCAGAAATAAGCCGGTAAATCCCATAACAAATTTCCTGCCTACCGGAGATGTTAGCGTTTGCTTCCAGGTCATAAGTGATAAGGTGTTAAATTAGTTTTAGATTCTACAAATGTATAGCAGAAAATGTAAACTTAAGAAAATAGCAATGGACTTCAAAAATCAAATTGAAGAATCGGAATTTAATCTGCGATGGAAATAGTTATCCACCTGCTGAAAAAGCATATCTGGTTTCATTGTCCGCCAATTCAAAATCTCCATCAGTGGAATATACCGATGCAGGTTTGCCTGGAGGAAGTCATGTTGTGAAGACACCGGCATATTCAGGCATACTGCCCATCCATCATTATCAAGCGACTCTTCGAACCACTCTTCGTAATAACTATCATCGCTGCTGTGAAAATTTAAGACATTCTCAACGATCAGAATAAATTTTCTGATACCTAACTGCTGAAATTCATCAATCACTTCCCTCTTCAGCGTCATAATATCATTCTCAATAGCATCATTCCACTCTCCTATCATTTCAATTATCATGTATCCCAATTCGTAATCAGCCATCAGCACCTTGAGATAAAGGGTGCGGCTGCCAAACTCATCCCACAACGGGTGGATATAATAATTGTAGATTGTATTGGAAAATTCGAATTCGCTATACTCACGACCGTAAAACGGTGATTGCTCATCATCTTCTGAAAGATATAAATAATGCCAGTTATCAAATGGCTCCAGATCTTGCATACCAGAAATCCTCCTTCACAAATTTACTCATTCAACACAGATTTTCCAGATATGAATCTGCAAATAAAATCCCAACCTTTTTGTAAGAAAATGAGGGCAGACTATGTATTATTCTAATATTACGGAATTCTATTTAAGATTTTCAAGAGCTTGTTTAACACTCCTGAATTTCATTAGCAAAGCTCTGGCTTCTACCTCGTCAATATTACCCTTCTCCATTAGCATGCGTGTGCCTCTATCGAATATCTTATTATTTGTAAGCTTCATGTTCACCATCTTGTTGTCTTCGACCCTTCCCAGTTGTATCATGGCTGCCGTACTGATCATATTCAATATCATCTTAGTCGCGGTACCGGCCTTCATCCGTGTGCTACCGGTTACAAACTCCGGCCCTACAATCACCTCGATTGGATAATCTGCCACATGACTCACAGGAGAGTCGGGATTACAACTTATACTGCCTGTAGCAATACCTTCTTCTCTGCATTTTTCCAATGCGCCCATCACATAAGGAGTGGTGCCACTTGTGGCAATTCCTACCACAAAATCGGCACTATTCACCTTATACTCACAGAGGTCTGTCCATCCCTGCGCTGCGTTATCTTCAGCATTTTCGATTGCGTTCACAATGGCCTTCTCCCCACCTGCGATGATTCCTACAACCAGGCCGTGAGGTACTCCATAGGTCGGTGGGCACTCACTGGCATCAAGTATCCCCAGCCTTCCACTGGTGCCTGCACCAATATAGAACAACCTTCCTCCTTTCTTCATCTTCTTCGAAACTGCTTCAATCAATGCTGTAATTTGTGGCAGGGCATCTGCTACCTGATCCGCAACTTTCTTATCTTCCTTATTTATACTGGAAACAATCTCTGAAACAGACATTTTCTCAAGATGACGATATAGGGAAGACTCCTCGGTAACTTTCTTAAATGCCATATTCTATAATAAAGAATTCAAATTTAATTATTTCTGATATACGATTTCTTCTCATCCGTCAATCTTCGATTTCGCGATTAAAGATATCAAAATTAGAGAATCTATTTTTTAAATCCACCATTCTCATCATAAAATACTTTGGCTTCATTAAGATAGTTTCCGATTTTTGAGAAATTATAATCACTCATAGCGAGAAACCCTACAAATGAAAAAATTAAGCGTTGCTATTCTACTTCTCTTAATCACAGGATATGCCACCGGACAGGCCTTTGAAAATACGCTGGAAAACTTTGCTACCGATTATGTTCCGGAAAGAATTCACTTTCACTTTGACAAATCAAGTTACGGCCCTGGAGATACGATCTGGTTTAAAGCCTATCTGATGAAAGGAATAGCGCCTGAAATAACCAGCAAAACGCTTTATGTGGACTGGGCTGACCCAAATGGAAAAATAATTAAGAGAACCAGTTGGCCCATAGTGGAAGGAGTGACCTTCGGCCAAATAAACGTTCCTCTGGATTACCACTCTTCCGCAATTTCCGTTAAGGCTTACACAAAGTGGATGCTCAACTTCGACAGCGCCTTCCTATATAATAATTATATCAGAATTCTGACACCAGCTACCGGCGCTACAGAACGCAAGTTCAATCCCACAGTCCACCTTTTTGCCGAAGGTGGCAACCTGGTCGAAGGGCTGAATACCAAAATCGCATTTAAGGCCACCGACCAATACGGTCAGCCTGTCAGAATAACCGGTAACGTAATGGAAGACGGCAAATCCATTACTCAAATTTCATCTGTACATGATGGGATGGGCGCATTTTACCTTCAACCCAGGGCAGAAAAAAAGTACACACTAATTTGGAAGGACACCACAGGAACATCGCACAACACACCACTTCCTGAGGTGGAAAAAACAGGGCTTCTTCTCAGAGTAAGTCAAAGCAGGGATAACAGAATATTCTATGTACAATCGAACAGTGAAAATGTAGCGCGGGCCGTAAGAATCATAGGTACAATGTATAATCAGCCGGTCTTTAATATTGAACGCCCGCTTGTAAACGGTGTCACACAGGGAGCCATCCCAGTCAAAGAACTTCCTTCTGGAATTCTTGTAATCACAGTCCTGAACGAAAAATTTCAACCCCTTGCCGAACGTATTACCTTTATCAATAACGAGGAATACACCTTTACACCACAATTCGATGTAGCCCACTGGGGAATGAACAAGAGAGCCCGGAATGAAGTGGAAATTGAGATTCCCGATTCTCTGGAAGCTAATCTCTCAATCTCCGTCACTGATGCTGCCATAGACTTCAACGACAGCCGAACCATAGTAAGCGACTTTCTTCTTAGCTCCGAATTGAAAGGCAAAATCAACAACCCTTCTTTTTATTTTCAGAACAAGGCCGACTCTACCACTAACTATCTGGATTTGGTAATGCTTACCAATGGCTGGAGAAAGATTTCCTGGACAGATATTGCAGCAGGTAAACTGCCTGAAGTAAAATACCCCGTGGATACGGCTTACACCACAGTAGAGGGTCGCATACATGGCGCTTTGCCTAATCAATTAGCCAATGCCGGAGACCTGATTATGATCATCAACCAGAAGAACAATAAAGAATTTGTAATGGCTCCCATAAAGCCGGACGGCACCTTCAGGGTAGATGACCTCATTCTGATCGACACGGCTACAGTTTACTATCAGCTTCCAAAAGGTAAAATAATGAACAGTGCTACCGTACAATTCCTTGGCAGCCTGACCCCTATCCCACCAGGAAGCGATTTACCTCCCTTTGCACCGATGCCTGGTGACACCTCAGGCTCTTATCGCCACCTTCAATTATCAGATGAAGTAGCGGGCATACTGAAATTGGCACAAGGCAAAGTACTTGAAACAGTAACAATCAAAGGCAAAGCAAAATCTGATCTGGAAAAGATGGATGAAAAGTACACCACTGGTATGTTTAGCGGTGGCACCTCTACCGACTTCGACCTGGTGCATGAAAAAGCAGCTGCCGGATATAAGGATATATTTTCATACTTGCAGGGGCGTGTGGCCGGCGTGGTAATTGTAGCTTCAGATCCACCACAGGTAACATGGAGAGGAGGTACGCCCGCATTCTTTCTGGATGAAATGCCGGTTGATGTAGAAATGCTTACCACAGTACCGGTTACAAATATCGCTTACGTGAAAGTGATTCACCCTCCTTTCCTTGGGGCAGTAGGTGGTGGAGCAAACGGAGCAATAGCTATCTATACGCGGAGGGGCGACGATGATGTGGATGCCACACCTGGCAGAGGCCTCCCAAAAAATACAGTAACCGGATACACGGCCATCAGAAAATTCTATTCACCGGATTATTTACTGGGAGGTGATAACTCCCGTGATGTCAGAACCACCCTTTATTGGAATCCGGAAGTGTTACTAAAAGGAGATACAAAAAAAGTGAAACTCACATTTTACAACAATGATATTTCCGAATCTTTCAGAATTGTTATTGAAGGAGTGACCAGGACAGGACAGATGGCTCACATTGTCAAGATAATGGAATAGTCTTTACTGACTCACGCTGCACTGTTCCTCTCACTTGCACTTAAAATCAGCAGTGCCAACTATCATTTATGATACCTGAGCAGCCCTTCCATCGGAGTTTTATAAATATTTCCCACAACAAATCCATAATCTGAACACAACGCCTCAATCACATCCCTGAAGACATAAGATACCCCACCTGTAAAGTTAACTGGGTATAAACTGCTTTCCCTGAAGCGAATAAGATGGGTGTAGAAAAAAGCATTTAATCCATCCGCAATAATATTCTCTACCATATAATGTCCTCTGTTCTCAGCGAGGAAAACGGTAAAAGATGCCAAAAAACGATTGGGTTTTTCTTTTCTGTAAACCGCCTCTAAAATAGAAGCCCTGTCCAGGCCATACTTTCTGTTGAAACGTCCCTCAAGTTCCTCGTCCATCAGGCCGTAGAGAAAATGTTGAACAACCATCTTTCCTAACGCCGCACCACTCCCCTCATCGCCCAACACATAACCTATCCCCGGGCTGTTTTTGGTTATCCTTTTGCCATTGAAATAACAACTACTGGATCCCGTACCCAAAATGGCGGCTACTCCTTTAGCTTTTCCACAAAGGCCACGTGCAGCCCCCGTTACATCATCTTCAACCACTACAGAGGCGGTCGGTAGCAGGGATTTGAAAACAGCCTTCATCATGCGTTTATTTTCAGCGCTCTTGCACCCTGTCCCATAGAAGTACAGTTCATCTACTTTTATCTTCTTCAACTTTGGGAATAGTT
>JACFNA010000121.1 GCA_019455085.1 Chitinophagaceae bacterium | reverse complement strand
TTCCTTGATATAAATGAAATGCCTGTTCGGCTGGGCGATCGTAATTCCAAAGGGGGATTTGAGTTCAGAAGGAACAGTACCCAACTATTGTACACTCATAAGTTTCCGACTGAAGAAGAACAGTTGGATGTAAGTATGAATGTCAATTATGGAAAGGCAAGCAACGGAACGGTAATTGTCAATAACTATTACCTCGCTGACGGAACTCCTGATGGCGATCCACAGCGGGTGGAGAATAATGGCTCCAATAATAATAATCAGTGGACGATCAAGGCAGATTACACTAAACCTATTGACGAGAATAAAAAGATTGAAGCCGGTGTGCGAAGCTTTGTAAATAACTATGAGAGCCACTTCGGATCGTATGCGGTGCATAATGGCAATATGACTAAATTGCCATTGAGCAATGACTATAAGTACCAGCAGCAGGTACATGCAGCTTACTTTACATTTACTGACAGGATAGGGAATTTTGGTTACCAGTTAGGCCTTCGGGGAGAATACTCCCATTTTGAGGGTACGCTTCTGGATAGCGCCAGGCACTTCGGTTACACCTACCCGGATAAGCTGAAAGATATCTGGGATGCTCTTTTCCCAAGTGTATTCCTCTCCCAGAAGATAGGAGAAAATAGTGAGATACAGGTTAACTATAGCAGGAGAGTGCGCCGGCCTGATTTCTGGCAATTAAATCCGTTTATTGACATCAATGATCCTCAGAACATCCAGCAGGGTAATCCTGAATTGCATCCGCAGTTCAGAAACTCTTATGAACTTAATTTTAGTAATTCCTATGGAAACAATAATAATCTGCTGCTGACCTTGTATTACAGAAATACCCAGGGAGACATTACCCGGTATAGTGATACGCTCACTGCAGAACAATACGCCAAACTGAATAATTCTGCCGTAGATCCTAATGCAATTCTGAACACCTTCATTAATGCCAATAGCTCAAATAACTATGGAGTTGAATTTACCTTACAGCAGAATGTGGCAGATGGGCTCAATGTAACGCCTTCATTCAGCATGGCATACAGAAAAGTAAATGCAAAAGTGAATTCACTGGATTTAAGTAATAACGGATTTAACTGGCAGGCTAAATTGCAGGCGAATTATAAAATAAAGCCTGAAAACGAAAAATCTGTATTCAATAATACTTCATTTCAACTGGATGGCAGGTACAGATCCCCTAGTGTGATTCCGCAGGGAAAGAGGCTGGAGAACTATACAATTAATCTGGCTGTGAAGAAGGATTTGTTTAAGAACAACAAAGGTTCCATAACGCTCGGAGTGAACGACCTGCTTAACCAGAACAAAAATGGTACTATCTATGATACTCCTTCCTTCTATCAGGAAAGCTATAGCAGATGGCAGGTGCGGACTATAAGATTATCCTTTTCTTACAAATTTGGTGATGCAAACTTCCAATTGTTTAAGAGGGGCAATGGAGATGATGAAGGAGGTGGATTTAA
Source organism: Chitinophagaceae bacterium (assembly GCA_019455085.1). Classification (GTDB taxonomy): domain Bacteria; phylum Bacteroidota; class Bacteroidia; order Chitinophagales; family Chitinophagaceae; genus Ginsengibacter. The sequence continues at coordinate 7,836 of JACFNA010000121.1, read as the reverse complement.
CTAACGGATTGAGCTATCCGGTTTATACCATATAGCAGGTGCCTTCTATTGCGGCTTCGCAATTGGCAAACACCTGTCTGGCCTCATTTTCAAGTGGGGTAAGGTTTTCGTATCTGCTTGAAAAATGCCCGATTAATAGTTTCCCAACATTAGCCTTTTTGGCGATGTGAGCAGCATCTATTGTGGTAGAGTGGTATCGTGCTCTGGCTCGCTCTTCCTCATCTTTCATATAGGTGGCTTCATGGTAAATCAGGTCGGCCCCTTCGATATGCTTGCAGATGGGTTCGTAGTAAATGGTGTCTGCGCAGTAGGCGTATTTCCTTCCGGGTTTAGGATCCAGTGTGAGGGTAACGTTAGGAATTACCTTTCCTTCGGGTGTTACAAAGTCTTTGCCTTCCTGAAGGCCCTCATAGAATTCGTATGGAACATTAAAGTGTTTTACGGCTTCAGCATTTAGCTTTCGGTGGTGTGCTTTTTCTTCAAAGAGAAATCCATAACACTCTATTTTATGATTTACTCTGAAGCATGAAATGGTAAGGTGGTCATCTTCAAATAAAAGCCCCTCTTCTTTAAGCGTGTGAAAGTAGATTCGGTAAGGCAGCAGGGTGTGTGAGGCAGGTAGCTGCATAAGCATTATAGGCTCCAGTCCTTCCGGAGAATATACGTGAAGGTCGTGCTCCCTGTTATTCAGTCCGAATGAAGTCAGCAGGCCAATCAGCCCGAAATAGTGGTCGCCGTGCAGATGCGAAATAAAAATATGGTCGATACGGCTTCTTTTAATCCTGTATTCGCTCATTTGGAGTTGGGTGCCTTCTCCGCAATCTACCAGAAAGGTATGATTTCGGGTTTGCACTATCTGTGCGGTTGGATGTCTTCCATGAGCAGGAAGTGCACTATTGTTTCCAAGAATGGTTACGGCGATCAATTCTTTACCCTTTAAGAAGTTCTCTTTCTATTTCGTCCATTTGTACAATGTCCCAGGCTTCGCTTTCCGTAGGAGTATAGTTCAGCTCATCCAAAAAGTCCTTTTCTTTGAGGAATTGCATCACCTCGCCTGAAAAACAACAGAATACCATTGAGGCATTTTGCTCATAGAATGTACGCTGAATCCGGGCCATTTCTTCCACAAACGCTGAATCTATACTTTTTGTTTCGCTAAAGTCCAAAATCAGATTTTTCACCGGTGCCTCGAGGTAAGGCATGACCAATTCTGTTAATGATGCTGCCATATTTTCAGCCAGCTTCGACTCTTCTAGCTTTATGACATACATCTTTTCTTTGGTACTAATTTTGAAATTGAGTTTACTGTGAGCCATGACGGAAGATGAATAGGGGTTCTGCATCAAAGATATATTAAAAAGGACGAGCACGAAAAATCTTATGGCGTCATTTCAGGACTAATTTTTACACTTCGGAAAGAAACATCAGATTTTTCTGCTTTTTAACGTTAGATTAGTAACCTTTGAATGTGCTTCGTATTCATATTATAAAGTGGTGAATTGATTTATTTTATTATTATTGTAAAGCATTTTAAAGACTAATCCCTATGGATAATAATTTTTCAACACAAGTAAAGGAAATTATTTCCTACAGTCGAGAGGAAGCACTCAGGCTTGGAAATGATTTTATCGGAACAGAACATTTGGTACTGGGCCTGATAAGGGATGGCGAAAATACAGCGATGAAGATTCTGAAATCCCTGAATGTGGATTTGTATGAACTTCGGAAAGAAATAGAATTAGCGGTAAAGGACAAGACCGGAAAGAACATCAACAATATCAATTCTTTGCCATTGACCAAGCAGGCCGAAAAGGTAATTAGAATTACCGTGTTGGAAGCCAAGACCAACAAAAGCCCACTTGTAGAAAGCGAACACCTGATGTTGTCGATTCTTAAGAACAAAGAAAATATTGCCACACAGATACTAAATCAGTTTGATGTGGACTACGACATCTTCCGTACCGAACTTGGATTTGTGAAAACGGATACAAAAGCAGAATATCCTGAAGAAGAAAGCGAAGAGTTTGAAGATGAAAAGAAGTATGCAGCCAAGCCTAAACAGGGAACAGGACAGGGTAAATCCAAAACTCCTGTGCTCGATAACTTTGGGAGAGACATCACCCGTATGGCTGAACAGGGCACACTTGATCCCATTGTAGGCCGTGAAACGGAAATTGAAAGAGTATCACAAATCCTCAGCCGCCGGAAAAAGAACAACCCGATTCTGATTGGGGAACCCGGAGTAGGTAAGACGGCAATCGTCGAAGGCCTTGCACTGCGCATTGTGCAGCGGAAGGTAAGTCGTGTTCTTTTTGATAAGAGGGTGGTTTCGCTGGATCTGGCAGCTCTTGTAGCAGGTACGAAATATCGCGGACAGTTCGAAGAGAGGATGAAGGCTATCATGAATGAACTTGAGAAAAACAGAGATGTTATTCTTTTTATAGATGAAATTCATACAATCGTGGGCGCTGGTGGTGCCAGCGGTTCGCTTGATGCGTCTAATATCTTCAAGCCTGCTTTATCAAGAGGTGAATTACAGTGTATTGGTGCCAGCACGCTTGATGAATACAGAATGTATATCGAGAAGGATGGGGCACTTGACAGAAGGTTTCAGAAAGTGATGGTAGAGCAGCCTTCGGTAGATGAAACCATTGAAATTCTTAATAATATTAAGGGCAAATACGAAGATTTTCACAGTGTGGTGTACGACAATGAAGCGATTGAGGCCTGTGTACGCTTGAGCGACAGATATATGACTGACAGGCTGTTGCCTGATAAAGCCATTGATGTGATGGATGAAGTGGGTGCCAGAGTACACCTGAAAAATATCAAAGTGCCGCAGGAAGTGTTGGATCTTGAAAAGAAGATTGATGAGATAAAGCAGGAAAAGTATCGCGTGGTAAAAAGCCAGCGGTTTGAGGAAGCTGCTTCGCTTCGTGATACCGAAAAGAGGTGGCAGGAAGAGTTGGAGGCTGCTAAAGCAAAGTGGGAAGAAGAAAGCAAACACAAGAAATATCCGATTAATGAAGAAGCCATTGCAGAGGTAGTTTGCATGATGACCGGGATTCCGGTGAAGAGAATGGTACAGGCCGAGACCGAAAAACTCCGCAGAATGGCAGATGATCTTAAAGGTGCAGTGGTGGGTCAGGATGATGCAATCACTAAAGTGGTTAAGGCTATCCAGCGCAACCGCGTAGGATTAAAAGATCCTAAAAAGCCGATTGGGTCATTTATCTTCCTGGGGCCAACGGGTGTGGGTAAGACAGAGTTGGCGCGTGCGCTTGCGAGATATTTATTTGATAGCGACGATGCGCTTATCAGAATTGATATGAGTGAGTATATGGAAAAGTTTACCGTATCACGACTCATAGGTGCGCCTCCCGGGTATGTAGGTTACGAGGAAGGTGGTCAGCTTACTGAGAAGGTTAGACGTAAACCGTATAGCGTTATCCTTCTGGATGAAATAGAAAAAGCACACCCTGATATTTACAATATTCTGTTACAGGTATTGGATGACGGGCAACTGACTGATGGTTTGGGCAGGAAGGTGGATTTCAAGAATACGATGATCATCATGACTTCCAATATCGGTGCCCGGCAGTTAAAGGATTTTGGTGATGGAGTAGGGTTCACTACAGCCTCCAGGGTAAAGAATGTGGATGAAAATAATAAGGCGGTGATCGAAAAGGCGCTGAAGCGTACATTTAGCCCCGAATTCCTCAACCGTATCGATGATGTCATCATCTTTAACCAGCTTACAGAAGCAGATATTTTTGCGATCATTGATATCCTGATGAAGGATGTAACTACAAGGCTTGATAATCTGGGCCTGAAGCTGGAGCTTACTGAGGAAGCAAAGAAATTCCTTTCTGAAAAGGGCTACGACTCACAGTTTGGTGCAAGGCCGTTGCACAGAGCGATTCAGAAATACCTGGAAGACCCGCTGGCAGAAGAAATTTTGAATATGAGTGTAAAGAATGGCGATGTGCTTAAGGCAGATCTGGACAAGGAAAATTCAAAATTGATATTTGAGGTAAAGTCAGGTACTAAGAAAGAGAAGCCTACAAGTGTAAAATAACCGATTTGTCAACCATAAGAAAATCCCGGTCGTTTCCGGGATTTTTTGTGTCCTGAGGCTCCGGCAGGCAGTCGATTTGTTTTAACTTTACACAAAAAAGAAGAATATGGCTATATCGAGAGTCGCAGTAGTAGGAGCCGGCACTATGGGAAACGGGATCGCACACGTATTTGCTCAATATGGATATCCGGTAACTCTGATAGACGTGAGCGACGACCAGCTTTCCAGGGCGTTGGATACTATCGGAAGGAATCTGGATCGTCAGATTAAGAAGGGAGTATTGCAGGAAGCAGATAAGACAAAGACACTCCAGAATATTGTTACGGGAAATTATATTCCCGGAAATGTGGGCGAGGCTGATTTGATAGTAGAGGCTGCCACAGAAAACGAAGCACTCAAATTAAAAATTTTTAAGGAGATTGATGCTTCAGCAAAGCAGGGAGCCGTGCTTGCCAGCAACACCTCCTCTATCTCGATTACTAAGATTGCTGCTGTAACAGGGCGCCCCGGCCGGGTGGTGGGAATGCACTTTATGAATCCGGTTCCGATGATGAAGCTTGTGGAGGTAATAAGTGGTTATCATACCGAGAAGGCTGTAGTGGACGAAGTGGTGGCGTTGAGCAAAGCATTAGACAAGGTGCCTTGTGTGGTGAACGACTATCCAGGCTTCATCGCTAACAGAATATTGATGCCCATGATCAATGAAGCAGTTTATGCGCTTCACGAAGGAGTTTCGGGAGTAGCAGAGATAGATACCATTATGAAGCTGGGGATGGCACATCCGATGGGACCATTGCAACTGGCTGATTTTATAGGCCTCGATGTCTGCTGTTCTATTCTCAATGTGATGTATGAAGGATTTAAGAATCCCAAGTATGCACCCTGCCCACTGTTGGTAAATATGGTTGCCGCAGGTAATCTGGGCAAGAAGTCAGGAAGTGGATTCTATGATTATTCCGGAGTGGGGAAGGATTTGGTAATTAACAGCGCCTTCATAAAGTAATGCTTAGCTGTCTTCCCGGAAATAAATAGTTTTAGCACACAGAAACCGGGTACGATTTTCTATCCATAGCCTAGGAGCGGTTTTGCAATAGGTGACATTTAATTGACGTGCACATTCAGGGTTAATGTGTAATGCTTTTAGAGAATACATTAATAACAATAACTCCTGTAACTATCAGCGATAATCCTATGATGGATGGGAGGTCAAGTTTCTGCTTAAAAACAAAGTACGCCGTCAGTGCAATCAATACAGTGCCTATACCTGACCATAACGCATAGGCAATCCCGACAGACATACTTTTCAGGGTAAGTGATAGAAAATAAAATGCAATCCCATAACCGAGAATGACGATAATTGAGGGAATAAGTTTGCTGAACCCTTCAGAATATTTTAAAGCCGAGGTGGCAATTACTTCAGATATGATGGCTATTATCAGGAAAATCCATTTCATGGGAATCGTGTTTTTTGATTGGCTATTGAAAATTTTTGTAAACCCCGGAACCGGTTGATCAGATTTTTAGCGAATACTTTTTATTGATTCATGTACTATCACATTATTAATGCGGTGAAGTTGATCTACGATTTCGTCAAAAGAAGGGGCTGGTATGCCGGCTTTAATGTGGCAGAAGAGTTGCAGTTCCTGTTCGGTTATTTCGCTTTGTGACTGCTTCAATATCTGAATCACTTCATGCAGCTCTGCATAAGAACATTCAATCGATACGTTGCGCAGAATGTATTTTTCTACGGTAGTAGTGCATTGTAATACCAGGGATGCCGCAGTTTTATAGGAATTAGTCAATCGGGGAATTCCAAGCAATGTGCCACCGAAATAACGTACTACAATCACAAGTGTATCTGTCAGGTTTCTGGAGTCTATCTGGCCGAGGATGGGCCTGCCTGCAGTTCCTGAAGGTTCTCCATCATCATTTGCTCTGCTGTTAGAACCATCGGTTCCGAGCCGGTACGCGAAGCAGTGGTGCGAAGCTTTTGGATGTAAACGCCGCAGATCGTCAAGCCTTACCTTAAAGGTAGCCGTATTGCTGATGGGATAGGCGTACGCGATAAACTTACTTTCCAGCATCTTAAACTCTGCAGTAGCTTCCTGTCCTATAGTCAGATAACTTTTCATTATTGTGCACCTTCCGTTCTTTCCTGACAAATATACCTTTGTATTTTCTTACATTGCGTGCCGGTTAAATAAAGTATTGAATTATCGGTACATTTTATTCTGAATAAGATATGATGAAATTTGAAAACTCATTGGATTTTGCAAAGAGCCTTGATAAGGATAATCCATTGTCGTCCTACAGAGATGATTTTTATATTCCAATCCTAAATGATAAAGAGACTATCTATTTTGCAGGAAATGGTATTGGTTTACAACCTAAAGGAGTACAGGATGCTGTGTTGGATGAACTGGAAAACTGGGCCAGCTATGGGGTAATCGGAATGGAAAACGGAAAGAACCCGTGGGTGCATTACAGCAAAAAATTTCCTGAAAAACTTGCGCCCATACTGGGAGCAGCACAATCTGAGATAGTGGTAATGGATCAGCTGACTGCCGATCTGCACTTGTTGCTTACCAGCTTTTATAAACCCGATGGCAGGCGGAAGAAAGTAATCATTGAGTGGAAGGCGTTTCCATCCGCAGTGTATGCCGTGCAGTCGCACATGCAGTTGGCAGGTGTGCCACTTGAAGATAATCTGGTGGAGGTAGGCACCAGAGAGGGGAAGCGCTATACAAGAAATGAGGATATATTGTCGGCTATTGAGGCGGCCGGAGACGAACTGGCACTGGTACTGATATCCGGTGTGAATTACTATTCAGGACAGGTGTTTGATATGCAGGCCATTACAGAGGCTGCTCATAAAGCCGGTGCGCTTTGCGGATTCGATCTGGCGCATGCAGTTGGAAATGTACCACTGAAACTCCATGACTGGAATGTGGATTTTGGAGTATGGTGCTCTTACAAGTATCTGAATGGCGGGCCGGGAGCTATTGGTGGGCTATTTGTTCATGAACGACATTTCAGTGGTAGCCCATTGCCCAGACTCGCAGGTTTCTTCGGAGCAGATGAAAAAGCCGGGTATCAGTTTAAAAAAGACTTCATACCCAAAGCAGGTGCTGCGGGGTGGCAGTTAACTGTACCTCCGGTATTGAGCCTGTCCGTCTTAGAAGCCTCGCTGGAGCTTTTTGAAAGTGCCGGGTTCGACAATGTGGTTGAAGGCGGAAAGAGGCTTTCCTCTTATCTGTTGTTCATTTTGAATGACATTTTAAGAAATACGCAGACCAAACCATTTGAAATTGTTACCCCTACAGGAGAAGGTGATCATGGCTGCCAGATATCACTCTACCTGGGCGCAGATGGCAAACACAAATTCGATATGCTTCGCAATAACAGGGTTATCATCACCGGATTTCCTGATCATGTGGTGAGAGTGGCACCTGTGCCTTTATATAATACTTACGAAGAGGTATTTCTCTTTGGAAAGATATTAGAGCATATCCTGATTGCGCATTAGAGCAGGTCGGAGCATATTCTATTTTTTTACCTGCCCACCTTCTTAAACTTTAATGCAGGCACTTCTTTGTTAAACAAGGTAAGTGTATCACCGGATACCTCATACCTGTCTGCTTCGTTGAAGAATTTTAGGAAAAACTGTTCACCGTCTCCGGGGCACGCTTTCAGGGTCATAGGGCCGGCATTAAATATTTTTTCTCCCGGTTTGCGGTTGTATGAAGCGCTGAAGCCGT
>JACFNA010000413.1 GCA_019455085.1 Chitinophagaceae bacterium | reverse complement strand
GACCCGCAATCTCGTGTATCATCCTGATGAGATCCCGTGTCAAGCACGGGATGACCTCCTTATCCTTTGTCATGCGGGCACCGACCCGCAATCCCATGTATCATCCTAATGAGATCCCGTGTCAGGCACGGGATGACAGAGGGTATGATGAGATTCCGTGTCTAGCACGGGATGACGTCCTTTTTAGTGTACACCATTATAAAAAAATCGGCTCGTCATTGCGGGCGCCGACCCGCAATCCCATGTATCATCCTGATGAGATCCCGTGTCAGGCACGGGATGACCTCCTTATCCTTTGTCATGCGGGCACCGACCCGCAATCCCACGTATCATTCTAATGAGATCCTGTGTCAGGCACGGGATGACGTCCTTTTTAGTGTACACCATCATAAAAAACGGCTCGTCATTGTGGGCACCGACCCGCAATCTCGTTCAGCGGCCTGATGAGATTCCGTGTCAGGCACGGAATGACGTTCTTCTTTTGACCCACAATCTCATTTGGCACATCAACAGGTTATCCTTCCGATTTGTAACCAGCTACTGATTATGTACCTTCTTATTTATCCATTCAAACGTGGAGCGCATACCTTCAATGAGCGGACGGTAATTATCTTTACCTACCTTTTCTCTGAATAGTTTATTATCAGAATTCCTGCCTCTCACTCCCAGGGGGCATTCAAATCCATACTTTTCCCTAAACTCTTTTCCGTAGAGATTCCTGATCTTTATTTTCTTCCCTGAAATGTCAATGGCCATCTGCGCAAGTTGATTGATAGATACCATCTCTTCGGAACCGATGTTCACCGGTCCGGCAAAATTTGAATTCATCAGCGCTTCTACCGCATTAAGGCAGTCATCGATATATAAAAACGATCTTGTTTGTTCTCCGTCGCCCCAAACCTCTATCTCACCCCCATCGGGCGTTTCTGCAGCCTTACGCGACATGGCGGCCGGTGCTTTTTCTTTTCCTCCTGTCCAGGTACCGTTGGGACCAAAAATGTTGTGAAACCGTGCGATCCTTACATCCAGCCCATAATTGCGATGGAAGGAAAGAAACATTCTCTCGCTGAACAGTTTTTCCCATCCGTATTCTGAATCCGGGTTAGCAGGGTAAGCGGAATCCTCTTCCAGATTAGGATTATTGGGGTCTTC
>JACFNA010000120.1:9090-9322 GCA_019455085.1 Chitinophagaceae bacterium | reverse complement strand
TAAATATCTGAACTATTAATATCTGTTTAGGGTGGATAACCCTATCTTTGCATCCTTAATATTTATCAGGCACTGCCCTTGCACCTTCTGGCAAAGTATAGAGTAATCTTTTTCTTCTCTTTCAGACAACACTGGCACGTTTGCTATAAATAGCTGTAATAGTATGCCATTGGTAATTAATTAATAGTTCGGCGGGAAGCCGAAAGGTAGAAACATATATTTCTCAATAAAA
>JACFNA010000120.1:0-9080 GCA_019455085.1 Chitinophagaceae bacterium | reverse complement strand
GACCACTTGTGGCCCTCGGAGGAGGTGGTGTTGCCCGGCTGAGCCGGAACAAAAGAACAATGAATTTTGATCAGTTAAATATAATTCCCAAAATACTTGAAGCATTAAAAGATACGGGATATGCGTCACCCACTGAAATACAGCATAAGACGATCCCTCAAATACTGGCAGGCAAAGATATTCTGGGATGTGCGCAAACAGGTACAGGCAAGACAGCGGCCTTTGCAATCCCTATTTTACAGCACTTGCAACAAGTAAAGAAGCGCGGGGCGGTCAGGGCGTTGGTACTGACTCCCACACGTGAACTGGCATTGCAAATTGAGGAAAACTTTAATGCTTATGCGAAATACCTGGATACAAAATCGATTGCTATTTTTGGAGGTGTGTCACAGGTGCCTCAGGTGGCAGGATTGAAGAAAGGTGTGGAAGTCCTGATTGCTACTCCGGGACGGTTGTTGGATTTGATGCAGCAGGGAATTGTTAATCTGGCACAGATTGAAGTGTTGGTGCTCGATGAGGCTGATCACATGCTGGATATTGGTTTTATACATGATATCAGGCGCATCCTGCTCAAAGTGCCCGAAAAGAGGCAGACGCTTTTCTTTTCTGCAACCATGCCGGTGGCGATTCGGAAATTTGCGAATACGATTTTGAAGAATCCTGTAGAAGTATCGGTAACGCCCGTTTCTTCTGCAGCAAAGACGGTACGGCAGTCAGTTTATTTTGTGGAGAAGAAGGAGAAAGCCGGATTACTGGTACGTCTTTTAAATGAGAAGCCTGTGCAACGTTCGCTGGTATTTACCCGTACTAAGCATGGCGCAGACAAACTGGTGAAGCAGTTGGGAAAGAGTGGGATCGATGCAGCGGCAATCCATGGAAACAAATCGCAAAATACAAGACAAAGAGCACTGGAAGATTTTAAGAGAAACAGGATACGTGTGTTGGTGGAGACAGATATTGCAGCCAGAGGAATAGATATTGATGAGTTGCCTTTTGTGGTCAACTTTGAGTTGCCCAATGTGCCTGAAACCTATATACACAGGATTGGACGTACGGGCAGGGCAGGGAAAGAAGGTATCGCAATTTCGTTTTGTGGAGTAGAAGAGAGGGAGGAATTGAAGGGTATTCAAAAGTTGATCGGATTTCGGATACCTGTAAATCCACGTGAAAATTGATTTATTTCATTTTGAAATTCCGGGATGGTTACGTGATGAAAGATTCATAAAGCACTTAATTAAATTATATAATTACAAATGGGAGATTCCTATAATAAAAAAGCATTACAACAAAAGAAAGCAAAAAAGAAACAGGACAAGATAGAGCGCAGAAAGGAGCGTAAGACACATAATAATAAGGGAAAGAGCCTCGAGGAAATGACAGTATATCTGGATGAAAACGGTAATTTTACAGATGTGCCTCCTGATTTGCAAAAGAGAAAGGAAATAAAACTGGAAGATATTCAACTTGGGGCGGCACCTGTTGTGGAGGAAACGGAGTTTACAGGTGTTATATCCTCATTTTTTATAGATAAAGGATTTGGGTTTATTTCAGAAGATAATACAAAAGAGTCGGTTTTTGTGCATAGCAACGATATGTCGGAGCCTTTAAGTGAAGGAGATAGGGTGGTTTATGAGAAGAGAAGGTCACCAAAAGGGTTTCAGGCTGTTAATATTCGGAAAGTCAGATAAAAAACTTTAATAATAATCAATTCAGAAACAATGCCAACAGGAACAGTAAAATTCTTCAATGAATCCAAAGGTTTTGGGTTTATTAAGCCGGATGACGGGTCTAAAGATATTTTCGTACACAGTAGTGGACTTAAAACGAATATCCATGAGGGTGATAAGGTGGCTTACGAAGTGGAGGAAGGGAAAAAAGGCCCCAATGCGGTGAATGTCAGGATGGCCTGATCACAATTGGCTTTTAAACTTTCTTATAGCCGGCTGCGATACGCAGTGACGGTTTAGAGCGTCTTTAATTGAAAGGCTCTTCCCATAGACAGGAGGAGCCTTTTTGAAACTTTTGAAGAGATAGGTTATCAGCGGGATCAGCCATGAAGATGGTTGCCGGAAAGAATTCGATTCTTGAAATTGGAGTATCATCGTTACAATGGTTATTTGTGCTGATATCATCGTCAGGGGTATTGCCTGTGATGGAGGGCGCGAAGAGTTTTTACATTGTATTATTCACATCTTTTCAGGGAAATATAGATTGAAATCCTGCGCGAAGGCTGACGCAGCCGGTGCTGCTGGCATTGTCCCGATTTAATTTAGTGACTTTTTTCAGTTGGCGCATCATTTTCTTTTTCAGGCCAACTGCTTTGATTCGGCAATTTTTGATGGCCGTTGATTATTTTTTACAGTGAGTGCCGGGCGTGTAAGTAATTCTTAATTGGACGTAATGTCTTCAGCTTTTAATTTTTGAACTTGTATACGCTGAAGTATCGTCTGTTCTTTTTACTGCGATTTCTGATTATTGCTTCTGAAGAGTAACACCTGGCGGTCAGGTTCAAGTTACTGAAACCTGAAAGCAACTTTGAGCGGGTGGATTTCATTATCCTTCTTTTCTATATCGCAATTTAGTCCCAGCTCAGCAATGTTAGATACGTCTAGTTTAATCCCCGAAGATATATGCCAATAGTTTATCTAGTTGTGTTTCTTCAGTGCCGATTCCTTTCCATAAAATTTTTCCACTCTTATCTATTAGAATCTTAGTGGGAAATGCACCTACATTATACGCTTTGACCACATCAAATTTCTCCGCCAATTCATTATTGAGCAATTGTTGCCATGGAAGGCCGTCTTCCTTTACTGCATTCAATGTGGCTTGTTTGCATTTTTCAATAGTGGGCATCATTTCGTATGCAATGCCAACTATATCAAATCCTTTGTCTTTATACTTTGCATAAAGTTCCTTTAAATGAGGGTTGCTCTTCCGACAGGGCCCACACCAACTACCCCAGAAATCTAACAGAATGTATTTGCCCAGAAGGTTCACTGTTGTGAAGACTTTATTTGTAAGTGTATTCCCTTCAAAGTCTATCATTTGCGATCCGGGACCTACAATACTATTCTTTTCAATAAAATCACCCACCCGCTGGCCGACGCTTGTCTGTTGCACGTTGTGTGAATAAGTTGAAAAAATCTCTTCAACCTCCCCTGGTTGCAGCGACTTCATGCTTTGAAATAATTTATAGACTGCGAAAACACTATTCTTTTGTGTGGTAAAATACTCTTTTGTTACGGCTCGAATTTCTGAGGATAGTTGTCTTTGAGTTTCCTTTGATTTGGCAATAGCAGTTGTGTCATTGCATAGTAATAGCGCATATTGATTGCGTTTGAGATTATCACCTTGTGTGATCAGTGGATCAGTGAGGGAACGTAATTGTTCGTATTCTTTTATGTACCTGCCGCCTTTTACTTTGGCTTTCCAAATATGCAGGGCATCACCTTTGAGTCTGATTCTGTCGCCTGGTGACACAAAGATGGTCAGCGGTGGTGGTGTATGATAGAATTTTCTTACTGTGTCACGGATACTGTTGCCTGTGAACCTGTAAGGGGAAATAGTTATTTCTTGTACATCTGAGATATTTAGAGTGGTTTCAAACTTTCCATTTAGAGGGGTTACCCTGCTATGGGCTTTCCCATTGGAATTCAAATAAGATATTATTATCTGATGCCCTTCAAGATTTGTAATTTTCCCTTGTATAGTGACATTTTCCTGTGCATAAAGCATGGTGCCAGAAAAAATGCTGAGTACAAAAAGTAGAGATTTCATTTTGGAGGTTATTCTTTATCGAAGAGGTATCGTTGCTGAAAGTCTCCTCTAACTCTTACGGTAAATCGTGATTTAGGCCCTATCCATCCATGGCGTTCACCCGGGTACACCATTATTTCAAAAGTCTTATTCAGCCTTTGCAATGTGTCAGCTAATTGATAGGTGTTCTGGATGTGAACATTATCATCCATTGTACCGTGCTGTATTAATAACATTGAAGGCCCAAACTTCTGATAATTGTTAGCATGAGCCATCACCGAGCCAAACTTGTAACCTTCCGGATTATCCTTAGGCTGATCCATATAGCGTTCAGTATAATGTGAATCATATAGTTTCCAGTCGGTGACCGGATAATTTGAAATGCCATATTTGAAATACTCAGCGCCATAAGTCAGGGCCAGAGCCGTGAGGTATCCACCATAACTTCCCCCTGTAATCATAACTTTATCTGCATTGACAGAGGGGTTCTTTATCAGCCATTTGGCCCATTCAATGTAATCGTGCATCTCCCACCTGCCAAGGTTTCTGTGCAAATAATTTAAGCCGGCTTTTCCCAAATCACCGGATCCTCTGTGTGCAAAACCTACCCTGATTACAGGTTCTTTATCATCTTCAGGAGTAGAGTTTACCCAGGTATCTGTAACTGCCTGATAATTGGGTCCACCATAAATATTGATAATCACGGGGTATTTCTTGTTTACTTCCATCGCCGCGGGCCAGGTGATACGTCCGGGTAGTCTTATTCCATCTTCTGTTGTCAGCCAAACAATTTCCCTTTTACTCATTAAAGCATTGTCAAAATTGCTGCCTTTTGAATCTGCCAGATTTTTTGTACTCCCGCTTTTCAGGTTGATCAGTGCAATACGCGGAGGGGTGGTTGAATTGGAGTAATTCGTAATCAGATATTGCCCATCGGGCGAAATAAGGAAATTGCTAAACGAATATTCTCCGAAGGTCAGTCTTTTTTGCCCGCTATCATCTAACCGTACACTGTACAAATCTTTTCTGGTCGATATTTCAGCATTTGCACTGTAATACACTGTTTGTGTTTTTTCGTCTATATGTTCAATCCTGGTACGCCAGTTTTTTCCATAAGTGAGTTTCTTCTTCAACTTTCCATTTGTAGCGTGGTAATAGATTTGCTCCCAGCCGTCAAAGTCTCTGATTATTAAGAATCCATCCTTAACCCAATGGATCTTGTCGATCCAACTAATCCAGGTAGGCTGAGTTTCGGTATAGATTTCGTTCTTTGTACCTGTGGCAGTACTTATTTCGAACATTTTCAGGTTGTCTTGTTCGCGAGGCATCCATTGTACTATTAGTCGGGAACCATCCTGACTCCAAAAGGGAGTACCAAAATATTGATCGGCTTTCTCATTGAAATCAGCCCATTTGACATTTCCATCATCAATGGAGGCTATACCTAATCTCGCCTCCGGATTGGGGTCGCCTGCTTTAGGATATCGGGTCTTTTCGGTGAAGCCATGCTGACCGGAAGAGTTGTAAAGCGGGTAAATGGGAACTACACTGTCGTCAAAGCGATAGAATGCTATGTGCTTACTGTCAGGCGACCACCAGAAGGCTCGGTAATTGCTGCTGCGTCCCAGGATTTCTTCATAATATACCCAGGAGGCATAGCCATTGAGAATAGTTTCAGCCCCATCATTTGTAAAACGGATTTCCCTGCCGGAACTAAGGTCCAGTGCGTAAAGGTCATTGTTTCTCAAAAAGGCTACCCACTTATTATCAGGAGAGAGGACGGGTAGCTTTTCTACTTCGCCGGTTTGGGTTAATCTCTTTTTTTCATTACCGGTGAGGAGTTGAAGGTCACCGTCTGTTATCTCTACCTTAACTACTTGTTGCGATCCGGGTATCTTAATGGGTTTTTCAGTGCCTGAACGGATATCAACAGTGAAGTTTTCATCCTTTCTGTTTTCGGAGTTGTACCGTTTCAGAATATAGTGATTATTATCAGCCCATTGTGTAATGCGAGGCAATGGTTTAAGTATCGTTGTATCACTGAAGAGTTGGCCATTGCTGGTGGCAACTGTGCAAGTAAGCAATAGTGTACTTAAAATTCTTGTATAGAACATACTTCTGAATATCGGTTTACACATACCTGTTAGTTCAAAATGCTCATTACCATGTATTTGAAGTTAACCGCTTGTCATTTTCCAGTACCTTACTCGGGAAGGGTAAAATGTAGAGAGGAGAATTTACAGGAAGGGTGTAAGTCTGCTGCGGAATTCCAGGTGTTCCGGCAGGGTCTGCAGGAAATACTCTGGTAGGTACCTTTTGATATGCGGGTTCTGTATTCAATCTTTTCAGGTCAAGAAAGCGATTCCATCCTCTCGCGAGTTCTTTTCTCCTTTCTCCTATTACGAAATTAACTGTACCTGTAATGTCATTGGGTAATGTAAAGTCAGCCAATACAAAGTTTTTGTACCTGGATTCCAAATAGGGTTTCAAGACTTCCGTTACTTTATTATTTTGACCTTTTCGTGCATAACATTCGGCTATCATTAATATTACTTCTGAAGTAGTAAGCCCGGCCGTATTGGGTGCAAATTCTTTAGTAGTAGGTGTCCAATTTAGAATATACATATAGTCCTTTACTGAGGATGCAGGCCTTTTGTACAGGCCCAGCCGTGCGTCTGTAACGTCAGTTCCTTCACCATACTGTTGCAAAGCATCCTTAAAGAGGTCGATCAGTTCCTGGCCAATATAAGTGCCCCCCAAGGCATTGGCATAATAGAGGTTCTCGGCACTATTTGCGTAAATGGGTGTTGTGGGTTTATTTGTAACAGGGTTTACCAGAGTTACCAGGTCGTACAATTGGTTATTTAAACCATTCGATTTTAATGCTGCATCCAGGCATTCGTCAAATTCTTTTTTGAATAAATGCACTTTTGCTTTTAAGGCATAAGCGGCTGCTTTATTAAAGCGATAGGGTGTCTGCGCCGTATTGTTCAAATCAGGAATAGCTTCATTAATATCCTTTTCTATTTGTGCATATATATCAGCTACCGTAGATTTGGCCGGGTTAGGCTCCGTTTCGATATAGGGGTCTAATTTCAGGGGGACGCCACCGTCAGTCGTTGCCGTAGCCTTGTCGTATGGCTTGGCATAGAGGTTTATTAATAGAAAATAGGAATAGGCGCGCAACATTTTCGCTTCTGCCACTACTGTATTAATTTCTGACTGAGTGCCTTTCATGTCACCTTTTGCATAAATGATATTATTTGCAGTTTTTGCTATTTTTTGATACGTCTCCTGATAAAACGTATTTCCGGAAGTACCCGAATTTCCTGTAGCATTCAGGCTGCGATCATAATCCGAATTGGGCAGATACAGCATATTGGCAGCGACCATATTCCATGAGTTCCAAACTGCTGAGATGTTGGAGGCATTTCTCCAGGCTTCATCATCTAAATAGGCTATATCGGCATAATTGTATGAGGTAAGGTTGTCTAACAACAGTCCATAGTCTTTAGCTGTGGTGAGCAGTATTTTGCCTTTGGGTTGTATATCTAACCATTTATCGCATGACGATAAAGTAATTATCCCCAGTAAAAGAATTCCTTTGAATATTTTTGTTTGCATCGTTTTCGGTTTTATTAGAATGTAACATCTAAACGTAATAAATAAGTAGTAGGCATCGGTAAGGACCAATCACTGAGATTTCTTGTATTGCTCGTTGCCGATTGCATTTCTGAATCATAATCTTTACCTGCGGCGCTCCAAATCCAGGGATTATTTATCTGACCGGTTATCCTTAATCTGTCAAGATTTAGCTTTTGGGAAATCCTTCCCGAAAGTGTATATGATAAGGCTATATTTCTAAGGCGAATGAAATCACCTTTGGCAATGTTTTCGGTGGAGCGCATATACATTCCTTCGAGGGAGCCTATGTTCACTACGCTTATTTTGGGGTTATAATAAATTTTGGCTTTGGGAATGGTGCTGGAAGTATTATCAGGCCTCCATGCCTTGCCTATCCAATCAACATTACCATCAGTATTATAAAAGTTAAAGCTGGGCAGATACATCTGGTGGCCTCCATAATAAAGGAAAAGGGCTGATAGCTCAAAACCTTTATACTGGATGTTTTGAATGAAGGAGGAATTTACCAGTGGCGTTTTTGTTCCCATATATACGACATCCCCGATTCCCATTGTAGTAGAACCATCTAACGTTAAGGTGCCATCACTCTCAAAGTGGGAAGTAGCTGTGCCATCGGCTCGCAGTATAATGGGCACTCCGTTTTGCTCCTCTGTACCGCCACTTGTGAGCCCGCCATATCGGTATGCGTAAAGGGCATCAACAGGTTTTCCATTAACCAGGTATGCACTGATTGCCAGATGAGAGGCTTGGGTAGGATTAAAATAAGTTTTAGTAACCGTATTCTTGTTGTATGAAAACATCATGGAAGAAGTCAGCACCAAATTGTTTTTTCTGTACCATTGGGAAGAAACAGAAAACTCAAATCCTTTGTTGACCATAGCTCCCGAATTGACTCTTTGAGTAGTGTATCCTGAGGTGAAGTTGACTTCTCTGCTCCCCAACAGGTCATCGCTGTTTCGGTAGTAAACATCTAACTTGCCATTCAGCAATCCTCTGAAAAGGCTGTAATCTACACCCACATTATAGGAAGTTGTTTTCTCCCACCTCAGCATTGGGTTGGGGGCGGTAGAGATGTTTGCATAGGGAATAGATTCGGCAGTGTATGTTGATTGGTTGGATAAGCTGGCCACGAGAAATGGGGTTGTAGTTTGGTCCACATTTCCGGTAAGCCCATACGACATTCTGAAATCAAGAATATCAATCCAACTGATGGCCCGCATGAAATCTTCTTTTGCCATATTCCATTTAGCACCGGCAGACCATAAAGGACGGTATCTGTACTTAGGATCAGTACCAAAGAGGTTGGTTTGATCTACTCTGATACTTCCGGATACACCATACTTTCCTTTGTAAGTATAGCCACCAACTCCGTAGATTCCTACATATCGGTTGGTAGTAGCGCCTAACGTAGGTCTCAATTCCGAATCTGCTATTTTGATACCATTACCATCGATTACGGCTCCCGGAAGTCCTGTGTTATTATTGTAGATATACGATTCTTTGTAGCCGTCAGTATAGATTTCGTAGTTATTTAATAGTGTGTAGGTAAGTGCTGTAGGGTCAAAACCATAATATACTGCGCTGGTAGCTATTGGTATTGCCACTTGTTTTAACTCAATACCTGCTGTAGCATTGATTTGATGATCTGACCCGATTTTGTCATTAAAGTCAATCTGATT
>JACFNA010000119.1 GCA_019455085.1 Chitinophagaceae bacterium | reverse complement strand
CTGGAAACAGATATTTTTGGCTCTTTTTGAAATTGTCTTTAATACAATGAATAAACTTCTCGTACTCAAACCTATTTTACTCAAATCGGCGATAAAGGCTTTTTAAGGGTTGGCTATTTACCGAGGATCTTCCACCTTTGTCACACAAATAATTATTACTATGGGTTTCTTATGTCAAAGGATATCCTGTGTGCCGCACATGGCAGGGAACTGTTACAGAAAGCGCACTTCTTTTACTTATTGTTTTTGGCGGCTTCGAATCTAATGGTAATGCGGCTTTCAAAAGATACCAGGCTGGAAAATGTCAATTAAGTTCACAATAGAATACCAAAAGTACCACTATAAAAAATCCCCTGAAGAAGCAGGGGAAGCATATCATTAATCCAGCGAGAAATTCCTTTCAGCTCAGGCTCTTTCATCTGCGCTTGGGCCGTACAATCCCGGAATGGGCACATCGAGCAGCCTCAGGTAAACTCCCAGCTGTGCTCTGTGATGGTAGAGGTGATTCAATCCCATTGAGCGGATGGCCTGCGCCTTGGGTAATTGCATAATCACCCTGTCGCCAAACCTCATTGTCCACTTACCTCTCAGGTCCGCATCTTCCTTTGTCTTCAGTGCCATAACGGACTCTTCGGTTCCTTTATCAGACAGACTTACAAGGTCCTTGGCACTTACAATTTCAGGCGCCTTCAGGGCTCCGTCGGCAAGATCAAGCAATTCGGTAGTTGCGATAATTCCTGCCATGCGCGACAGCATGGCTACATGGGTGGCCAGGCTTTTTAGGGTCATCGACTTTTCATGTGGCCTCCACTCAAACTTATCTTCAGGAATCCGCTCCAGTATCTTTCTTGTCCCTGCATGTTCATGCTCAATTTCTGCAACCAGGTCTTGTATCAACGTCATACTTACTCGTTAATATTTAAAAATTAAATTGTGATGTAAACGTAATATGCTTTGTATCAAATTACCCCCTTTGTATTCTTCAATCCACTATCCTAACATTCCCAGAAAAGCATTCGGATAAATCCCTGCCCATAACAGGAGGATAAACAGTGCGGCCATTACCGCAGTGAAAACAATTGAATGTCGGCCAGTCTCCGGCTGGCTTGCCTGGGCAGCCTCTCTTCCGGATAACATCACCGCAATCACTCTCAGGTAATAAAATAATCCGATGGTGCTGGATACCACCAAAACAAAAAGCAGGAACAATCCTTTAGCGCCCATACCCGCAGACAATACCATAAACTTACCCATGAATCCCGCGGTAAGCGGCACTCCTGCAAGCGACAGCATTATCACGGTAAATACAGTGGCTGCGATGGGCTTCCGCCAGAATAAACCACGATAATCTTCAACCATCTCCAGCTCATTCCCTTTTCCTGACAGATATATGATCATTCCAAAGGCCGCAAGCATACTGATAAAATATATCAGAAGATAAAACGAAGATGCTTCGACACCTCTTTGTGTAAATGCCAGAAATGCTACCATCAGATATCCTAAGTGCGAGATAGAAGAGTAAGCAAATAGCCTCTTTAAATTCTGCTGACGCAACCCCAGCCAGTTGCCGATAAACATGGATGCGGTGGCAATCACCGCAAAGGCTACCCAGATTCCTTCGTGATTTAACCCTCCAATACTATAAAACAGGCGAAGCAGAAAAACGAAGGCAGCACCCTTACTAACCGTAGCTATAAATGCGGCACCAGGTGTAGGCGCTGCCGCATAGATATCGGGCGTCCAGAAATGGAACGGTACAAGGGCCATCTTGAATCCAAACCCTACGATTACCATCGCAAGTCCCGCAATCGCAAGCGTAGGCGTACCCGCACCAATAAATCCGGAAAGTTCGTGCAGGTTCATCTTACCAGTGGTCATATATACCAGCGCAAAGCCAAACAAAATAAAGGATGTGGCAGCCGCAGCCAGTATCAGATACTTGATGCCCGCTTCAATTGCAGCCCCCTTGTGCCTTAAATATCCAATCAGTGCAAACAACGATACACTTAATACTTCAAGCGATATCACAAAAGAAATAAAGTGGTCACTGATTGTCATAAATACTGCACCCAGTGTGGAAAGTATCAGCAATACAAAGTACTCTTCTCTCGTTTCTTCCTTTACATTCCTGAAATAGGAATACGTAAAAAGAGTTATCACCAATGAGGAACAAAGAATCAGTCCTGATATAAATTTTCCCTGTGCATCTACTACAAAGAGATTAGAAACCATTTCCCCCTTTCCGTCCACACCCGTAAGAAAATAAAGGGCTGCCGCAAATGTAATCAGCGTGAGCAGGTAGCTCGTCATAAACGAGCGCTTCACCGCAATACTCAGTAATACCAGAATCGCACCCGCAGAAAGTATTACCTCTGGAAGTATTGTTTTGAATTCGGCAAGACTAATCATGGCTTACCTCCTTTTTATTTAGTTCGGCTAAGTGCATTGTATTCAGTTGTGTAACCCGGTTCATTGTCTGATCTGAAGAGTTGTTATCAGGTGATGCCATTAATATTTTATCAAAAGCAGGCTGTGCGGTGTGTACGACTTTTTGCGGAAAGAAGCCCAGTCCTACAATGGCTATTGTGAGGCTTCCCATCACAATCCATTCCCGTGCCGTCAGATCGTAAAGGCGCGATTGATTTGCTGTATATTCTTTTTGATGAAATACTTTTTGAAGAATGCGAAGCGAATAATTCACCGAAACAATCAATCCCAATGTAGCTATTATTGACATCGGAATATTAAACTGCCATGCACCTGCAAGGGTTAGAAACTCTGCTACAAAATTGGCCAGCCCGGGCAACCCCACCGATGCCATTATAAATACAATGGTAAATCCGCCCATATTTGACATCTTCTTCCAGAAGCCTCCCATCTCACTGAGATCAAACGAGCCCGTACGCTCGCGCACAAATTCCGAAATAATGAAAAGAGCTGCTATGCTAAGTCCGTGTGCTACCATCTGAAGCATTACCCCCTGAAGCCCCAATGCGGTGAAAGAAAATACTCCGACAAGGATAAAACCCATGTGGCTAAAACTTGAATAAGCAATCAGTCGTTTCAGGCTCTTTTGGGCATAAGACAATTTCGCTCCATACAGGATTGAAAGCCCTCCGATCAAAAGCGCCGGCACGGCAAAGGCTCTCGCAGCTTCAGGAAATAACGGTATTATGAAACGAATCAACCCATAAGCTGCAGTCTTCGACATCAGCGCCGCAATAATCACACTTCCAGCAGGCGGAGCCTGTGTGTAGGCATCAGGCAACCAGGAGTGAAATGGAAGTGCAGGCAACTTCACAAAGAAGGCCAGCAGGAATCCTGACATCAGCCAGAAGGCGGCCTGCCCTCCGGGTACATTCTTTATCAATTCAAGATAGTCAAATGTATAAGTGCCGGTCTTGCTTCCATGGATCAGATACAGGGCAATAATTGCCAGCAACATCATCAATCCGCTTATCTGAGTAAACAGGAAAAATTTCCATCCTGCATACTTACGGTCTTCATAACCCCAGATGGCAATTACGAAATACATCGGTATCAACATTATCTCCCAGAAGAAATAGAACACCATCATATCCAGTGCAAGGAATACACCTGTAATCCCTGCCAGTAGCCATAACAGATTGAAGAAATAAAATCCTGTGTTGCGCTCTTCTTTCCATGATACTATTACCGATATCGCTCCCAGGAACAGTGTCAACAGCGTCATGATCAGACTGATGCCATCCAGCCCCAAATGAAAGGACATTCCCAACTGGGGTATCCAGTCATACTTGGCGGTCACCATCCAGGCACCACCGGCGGTGAGATTCACTGTGCCGGCCGAGCCAATCCAAAAACTCACCATCATAGACAACCCGGTCAGCAGGGCAAACAGGCTTATCCACTTTGGCAATGACTTATCAAAGGCACCCGCAATCCAGGCAAGCACCCCGCCACCCATCATTATCAACAGAAGAGTAATTAATATCATAATACCAAAATCATTGTTAGAATAATAAATGCCCCCAGTCCTATTCCAAAGAGGTATAACCTCAACCGGCCATTCTGTGTTTTGCTGAATGCGGCGTTCATTGCCAGGTTAAACCGTCCTAACCCAACATAAATCCTGTCCACAAAGTCTCCCACATCAATTTTCGAAAGCCATACCAATGGATTTATAAAGATGGTGTCATAAAGCTTGTCAAAACCCCAGCCTGAATAGAAAAAGTTTGATAGCGGCGTTTCCTTTCTTGCCGTAACAGTACGCTTCACATATAACTGCCATGCAAAGAATACACCCGCCAATGCCAACACGCCGGCAATTGCCTGCATTACAGGCTCGCCAAAGGCAGGCGAAGGATTAAACTGTGCTGCCGGTAAAACGGTATTCAGGAATTTACTGAAAGGCTGGAAGTGCCCGAAGCTATGCGGTAGTTCTATAAAGCCTGCCACTAGAGACAATATGCCCAGAATCACCAGAGGCACTTTTATAGCCATTCCCGGTTTGTGTGAAATCTGTGTTTTCTGCTCACCAAAGAAAGTCAGGAACACCATCCTGAAAGTATATAATGAGGTGAGGAATGCAGAGATGATCGCAGCAGCCCACAGCCACACATTGCCTTTGTCGCCCGCAAACGAGCTCCATATAATGGCATCTTTACTATAAAAACCTGCTGTAATCAGGGGTAGCGAGGCCAATGCTCCGGAGCCAAACAAATACGTCCAGTACACTACCGGTAATTTCTTTTTCAGTCCACCCATCTTGAACATATCCTGCTCATGATGCAATGCCAGAATCACGGCACCTGCACCAAGGAAAAGTAATGCTTTAAAGAAGGCATGAATCATAAAGTGGAAGATTCCGGCAGACCAGGCTCCAATTCCCATTGCCAGAAACATATAACCAATCTGGCTGATGGTGGAATAAGCCAGCACCCGTTTTATATCTGTCTGTACCAATGCACTAAATGAAGCTATCAGCAGTGTGGCCGCACCTATAACCGCAACAAGCATCTGAATGGCAGGAGCCAATTCAAAAATGGTATGCGTACGCGCCAACAGATACACCCCGGCGGTTACCATTGTAGCAGCATGTATCAATGCGCTCACCGGTGATGGGCCCGCCATAGCATCGGGCAACCATGTTTGCAAAGGCAACTGGGCCGATTTTCCGAGAGCGCCGCCTAACAACAAAAAGGCACCCCAACTTGCTTCCGTACTGTTATTAGCCCACACATCGGGAGCCGTCGCGAGTATGGTTGATATATTAAGTGTATTGAAATCTTTTACCAGAAGGAAGAATCCTAAAATCATGGCCGTATCACCAATACGGGTGATCAGGAACGACTTGCGGGCGGCATACGCATTCTCTTCTGCTTTGCTTCCTCCATAATAAAACCCGATCAGCAGGAAGCTGCACAAGCCCACACCTTCCCATCCAAGATATAACAGCAACAGGTCGTTTGCCAATACCAGTAACAACATGCTGAATACAAACAGGTTCATATAGGCAAAAAACCTTGAGTAGCCCTCGTCTTCTGCCATATACTCTGTGGAGAACACATGAATCAGGAAACCTACAAAAGTGATAACAAAAACGAAGGTGAGTGAAAGTGCATCCAGATGAAGCGTGATCTCCGGAGCGAAGGTTCCTATCTGAAACCATGTCCAAAGATGCTGTTCTACGAAAGCGCCTTCGGTAGCGCCCTGAATAAATGGTATCCCGTAAATGATAGTAATCAGGGCCGAAATACCCACAGATCCGCACCCAATCGTTGCTACCATCCGTTTGGACATCTTAATCCCAAAGAGCGAGAGGCTCAGGAAGCCAAGCAGCGGAAAAAGGGGAATTGCCCAAAGCACGTTCGAAATATCCATACAGTTTTTATTTCAAATACTTTAAAAAAATCAGTCTCTCAATTCGCTTAACACATCTGTGTCCACGGAGTTATACTTGCGATGCATTTGTATAATCAAAGCCAGCCCGACAGCTACTTCAGCAGCCGCCATTGCCAGAATGAAAATCAGCATCACCTGACCATCAGCCTGCCCGTTATGTGCTCCGGCTAACACAAATGCCAGCCCTGCCGCATTAAACATAATCTCTATACTCATCAGCATAAACAGGATATTCCTGCGGGTAATCACCCCGACAAGGCCTGTCAAAAACAATAAAGCAGCCAGCAATAACCCGGCTTCTAAAGGCAGTTCACTCATGAATTTTCATTTGTTTGTAAATAACGATGGTATTCACGCTTCTTCTCTTTTCCTATATGATAAGCACCGACTACACCGGCCATCAGCAACATACCCGTAAGCTCTACCGCAAGCATATACCCGCCAAAGAGGCTTTGCGATACTTCCTGCGGACCAATCACTCTCAACTCAACTGATGCGCCATCATAATTGATAAATACATATACCAGTTCACAAAGTAATATCAGGCTCAGGATTGCAGGTGTAATCCACGCATTGGGCTTAAGCAGTTTAGACTCTTCTTTTCCGCTGTTGGCTCCCAGGTTCAACATCATGATTGCAAACACAAACAACACCAGAATGGCGCCCGCATATACAATTACCTCCAGGGCTGCCACAAACGGAGCTCCTGAAATAAAGAATATAACCGATACCGCAAGCAGCGATACAATCAGATACAATAAGGCGTGCACCGCATTTTTACGTGTAACCACCATCACTGTGGCCACAAACGCTACAATTGCTGCGATATAAAAAATGATGTTCATGCGCTTTCTTCAAATTATTTTATGGTAATAAGGTTCGTACATCCACCGGAGGATCTTCTTTTTCTCCGCCCCCTTTAGGCTTTACTCCCACCGCCACTCCGGCCTGTTGATAAAAACTATATCCATGATACTTTCCCATTCCGTCGATCAGGAGGTCTTCCTTTTCATATACTAGGTTCTGACGATTATATTCACCCATTTCAAAATCAGGCGTCAACTGTATGGCGTACGTGGGGCATGCATCCTCACACAATCCACAGAAAATACAACGCGAGAAATTTATCCTGAAAAATTCGGGATACCTTCTTCCGTTCTCATCCTCTGTAGCCTGCAGAGAGATACAATCAACCGGGCAGGCTGCTGCACACAGATAACATGCTACACATCTTTCATTATGATCCGGATCTCTGGAAAGTATAATCCTTCCTCTCCACCGCGGTGGCAGATAGGCTTTCTTTTCGGGATACTGAATGGTCACCTTCTTCTTGAATATTTTCAGAAAGACCATCCATAAAGTGCGCACATTACTTAACATGACTCAACATTTTTTTAGGCGTTTGACAATACCACTGCTCCTGTAATCAAAACATTCAACAGCGCCAAAGGCAACAACAATTTCCACCCAAACGACATCAACTGATCATACCTTGGTCTCGCAAGAGCTGCTCTCAACAACACAAAAAACAGGATAAAAGCAAACATCTTGATCAGGAACCACACTATCGGGGGAAGGAAAGACGGCCCCAGCCATCCTCCGAAAAATAATATCGTTATCATACAGGATACCAGGGTAATCCCCAAATATTCACCTACGAAAAACATCCCGAATTTCATCCCTGAATATTCTGAGTGGAATCCTGCAATCAATTCACTTTCTGCTTCAGGAAGGTCAAAGGGTAACCTGTGCGTTTCTGCCACACCTGCTATCAGGAAGATAACAAATCCGACAAACTGAGGCACTACAAACCATAATCCCTTCTGTGCATTCACGATGTCAGTCATATTGAAAGACCCTACCTGAATTACCACTCCCATCAATGACAAACCCATAAACACCTCGTAAGAAATCATCTGCGCTGCACCACGCATACCTCCCAACAAAGAGTATTTGTTGTTGGAAGCCCATCCCGCCAGTACTATCGTATAGGCTCCAAGTGACGACATAGCCAGGAAGAACAGAAGTCCTATGTTCAAATCAGCAATCACAATCCCGGGAGCAAACGGCACAATCGAAAAGCTCATCAGAATACTGAGCATGATGATTGTCGGGGCTATGATAAACACCTTCTTATCTACAAATGGTGGTATCCAGTCTTCTTTAAAAAATATCTTGACCATATCTGCCAGCACCTGAAAGATTCCAAATGGGCCTACACGGTTGGGGCCTGAACGCTGCTGCCACACGGCAAGCATTTTTCTTTCTACATAGATAAGGCCTGCTGCAATGGTTACTGTGCCCAGTAATACCCCCACTATAATCAGTATTTGCACCAAGATTTCGTTCATAACCTCTTTTTAGTTTATTAGAGTTTTCTCTTTTTTATCCTTTGCTGATCTCTGTAAAGAAGGGGAATAACAGACCTTTCGTCTCATTAAACCCTTTAGGCAACATCAATACATTATCAGGAAGACTATTATCAATCTTTATTTTAAACGAGTGTGCTTCCCCGTCATAATTAATATTCAAACTTTCTGCCCCTTCCATCCCCGACTTTTGAAGCGCACTGCTGCTGATAGAGACGGTAGTATCCGGAATCCTCGTAGCCAGCGGAGCACTCCTGGCACTCAGCTCGTCTCCTCCGAAAATATGATGAGCAGGAAGCACTTCAAAGGTCGCGTTACCAGCCTTATTACTTCCTGAGCCTTTCAATCCGCCTTCTGCATTCGCATCCGGTTCTATCAACCTGATTCCCGGGTTTCCTCCATGTAGCGGCCCGCCTACTTCTATCTGATACTTATTGATAGACTGTAGTGAGTTCCATCCCGGTGACCAGAAATAAGGAATCGCTTTTGAAGGCGCTTTTCCATGATAGCCCTCCATCGTATAGGTAAGCGGAGTGTCTTCATCCACTGGTGGCTTTGGTTCGTGTACGCTTACATTGGCGTTCATTGCAGTCCGCCCGCTATAACGGTGTGTTTCTCTTGGTATCTTCTGCGTTCCTGTTCTGGAATCTGCATTTGGTGCCAGGTCTCTTATCTTTTCCAGAATCGGATAATGGGCAATCATCTCTTCTACAATGGCATCAAAGTGCTTTGTGTCTTCCGGTGAATGTATCAATCGATTGATCCATGACCAGCTACTACTGATTTCATTTTTGGGAACAAATACTTCGTAGAATCTCTGTGCCCGGCCTTCATTATTGATGACCGTACCCGTTGATTCTGCAAAGGTGCCGGCAGGAAGTACAAAGTCGGCAAACTCTGTAGTCTCATTTTCCAAAGAATCTATCATCACTACCTGTTTGCAGTTTTTCAGGAATGATTCGGCATTCTTTTTTCCAAATCGATAGGCAAGATCTGTTTCCATTACTATGGCTACCGTATCTTTTTCTGATTGTACCCGTGCCACGGCTTCATCCCAATACTTACCCCCAATCAGTGCAAGCCCCATAG
>JACFNA010000412.1 GCA_019455085.1 Chitinophagaceae bacterium | reverse complement strand
GAGCAGTATGTGGAAAAATTAACAGAAGTATTCGCGCAGGTAAACCGGGTGTTGAAGCATGACGGTACGCTATGGCTCAACCTGGGAGACGCTTTCTGGGGATCAGGGAAAGCAGGTAATAACGCAGACTATCATAAAAGACACAAGGAATTTGGAAAGGTTTCTGAAAGGCATCGGCGTTGGGGTATTCCAACTACAGGAAAGCATTCCGACTTCAAAAACAAGGATTTAATAGGACTTCCGTGGATGGTAGCATTTGCTTTGCGTAAACAAGGTTGGTATCTCAGGCAGGATATTATCTGGCATAAAAAAAATTGTATGCCGGAAAGTGTAGAGGATCGCTGCACCCGTGCGCATGAATACATTTTTATGTTTTCCAAAAATGCAAAGTATTATTATGATGCTGATGCCATTGCCACCGTGGCTAATGAACAGTCTGTGAAACGCATGAAGCGTGGCACCAGTAATCTCCATAAATATGCCGCAGGAGCTCCTGGCCAGGCAATGCAGGGCATTGCAAGACACAGATTAAGCCAAAAGCTCCATCCTGAACAATTGCTTTCAGCAGCTTGGGAAGCAAGCACGAAAGCCAACCGGCGAAGCGTATGGGAAATCAGCCTGAAACCCTTTAAAGAAAAACACTTCGCCACCTTTCCCTTAGACATTCCTATGCTTTGCCTCAAGGCAGGAAGCCGTGAAAATGATATCATCCTCGATCCTTTTATGGGTGCCGGTACAACGGCACTCGCAGCAGCATTGGCGAACCGGCACTACATCGGTTTTGAACTAAATCCGGACTATGCAGCGCTTGCAAAAAGAAGATTACGTCTCAGTATGGGTATATTCTATAAAGGCAATTAAATAGAAATGTGATGTTCACCCAAATGAAAAAATATAAATATGGCTCTATCTGTATACAGCAAAGGGCTGATGCGGCAGGCAGAAATATCTGGCATGGTGACCTATCATAAGTGTATGCGGGATTTAAACGAGCTGGGATATATCAGTTAATATCTCTTCTTACAATCCCGTGTTGGGAAGCCAGGTGTACATATTAAACAGAGAGATATGAAATATTACATAGTTGACAGGCAAAGCCAATTGGTCTTATTTAAAGTAGCCAATGAGCTGGTGGAAGAATTTGAAAATGGACATAAG
>JACFNA010000118.1 GCA_019455085.1 Chitinophagaceae bacterium | reverse complement strand
TCCCCCTACTGAACTACGCATGATTATTCATGTTTTTCATCATGTTAACAGACCTTACAAAAAGTATGATAAAGTTGATTTTCCTACCCCCCTGTTTTCTTATCCACTCCGTTGTAAAATCAATTACCCTCATTAATATCATAAAAGGGGGCTTTTCAAAGTTTCTTCCCCATCATATAGTGTGGGATGTTCACTTCGGTAAACTGGTCTCCCACTATCGTATAGCCCAGCCTTTCATAAAATCCGGTGGCTACTGCTCTGGCGTGCATCACCAGGTACTTATACCTGCGGTCCCGTGCGATCCCTTCAGCATAAGCCATTATAGTAGTGCCGATTCCTTTTTGTTGCAACCCGTTAGCTACTGCCATCTGCCTCAGGCGAACCGTATCTCCATTCTCAGGGGTAAGCACACAACAACCCAAAATCTCATCTTCATCAAAGACACCGATAAGGATATCGTGCCTTTCTTTTTCCAAATCTTCGGCTGAAAATGTAAGGCCTAAAGGTTTGCGCAAAATGGCGTCTCTCAGCTTTATCATCTTCCAGTATTCGGGGGAGTCAAAATCAATCAGGCGGATGGGCATGGCAATAATTTATCTGATAAAATTAAAATATTGAAATGATTCATTTATCGTAAAACTTTATTTATCAAATGCTAAATTATTCTCCATTAAAGTCCATTTCTGTCTAAAAAGGACATATCTTACCTTTGCAAAAATTTTTTGAGCGTGGTATATCTTACCAGAGTAGAACATTTTAACGCAGCACATAAGCTGTATAACCCCAATTGGTCTAAAGAAAAAAATGAATCTATATTCAGAGGTTGTGCGAATGAAAACTGGCATGGGCACAATTATGAACTGCATGTAACCATAAAGGGAAGCCCCTCTCCCGACACGGGATATGCCATAGACGCGCGTATCCTGAGCAAGATCATTAATGAGTTCGTGATCAATAAAATAGACCACAAAAACTTAAACATTGACGTAGATTTTATGCAGGGAAAAATGACCTCTGCCGAAAATCTTGCCATTGCTATCTGGGAGCAACTGGCACCGAGGCTGCCCGATGGAGTGCAACTCTATAGTGTGAAACTCTTTGAAACACCCCGCATCTTTGTGGAGTATTTTGGTAATTAATAAATGAATGTGAATAAAATATCAAACCGAGTGTCCGTCTTCCGAAAGGAATTTTTCTGTGCAGCACACAGGCTACATTACGATGGCTGGGATGAGCAAACGAATTATGAAGTATTCGGCAAATGCAATAACCCGGGATACCACGGGCATAACTACGAACTGGAAGTAAAAATAACAGGTATCCCCGACCCCAAAACCGGATTTCTGGTAAATCTGAAAACACTTAGTGAGACTATCAAATCCAGGGTGCTGAAAAGATTTGATCACAAAAACCTGAATCTGGATGTAGATGATTTCAAACATCTGAACCCCACAGTAGAGAATATTGCCGTAGTCATTCACGGATTACTCCGTCCTGAGATCAATCCTGAACACGACCTTACGATAAGAGTGTACGAAACACAAAAAAATTACGCAGAGTATCCGGCATAGAATTAAAAAAACATAAAGAATAATGTCTTACTAAAAAATTGAAGAGTACGACATGAAGACGACCACATCTCTGATGAAGAATTATAAATCTATTCTGGATTTGATTGGTGAAGACAGCAGTCGCGAAGGATTATTAAAAACTCCCGAAAGAGTAGCTAAATGGATGCAGTTTGCTGTACAGGGATATCACAAAAATCCTGTAGAAATTCTGAATTCCGCAAAATTTCACGAACCCGTCAGCGAAATGGTAATAGTGAAAAACATAGAACTCTACAGCCTTTGCGAGCATCACATGCTGCCTTTCTTCGGAAAAGCACACATTGCGTATATCCCTAATGGTTGGATCACCGGCCTGAGCAAGATTGCCAGGGTGGTAGATGCCTTCTCGCGCCGCCTTCAGGTACAGGAACGCCTGACACATGAAATATTAATGGCTATTCACGAAGCACTGAAGCCACACGGCGTGGCCGTAGTAATAGAATGTGAGCATCTCTGTATGATGATGCGTGGTATCGAAAAGCAAAATTCTGTTACCACTACTTCAGCATTCATTGGAGAATTTGAAAAGCAAAGCACCCGCAACGAATTTATCAACCTGATACAATCAGACCTTATTAAAAGAAGATAATATATGGCACACGCTTTTGTATTTCCCGGTCAGGGCGCACAGTTTACCGGTATGGGCAAACAACTCTACGAGGAGAATAATCTCGCAAAAGAGCTCTTCGAACAGGCAAATGAGATTCTCGGCTTCAGAATCTCAGATATTATGTTTGAGGGTACGGCCGAAGAATTGACACAAACCAAAGTAACGCAGCCGGCTGTATTCCTCCATTCGGTAATTGCGTTTAAGACATTGGCACAGGCCCGGCCCGATATGGTAGCAGGCCACTCCCTGGGCGAGTTTTCTGCTTTGGTTGCTAATGAAGCTTTGCATTTCGAGGATGCACTCAGGCTGGTAAGTGTCCGTGCCAAAGCCATGCAGGCAGCGTGCGAACAGAATCCTTCTACTATGGCTGCCATACTTGGTCTGGATGATGCTAAAGTAGAGGAGGTATGTGCTCAAATAAAAGAAATTGTGGTTCCTGCCAATTACAACTGTCCGGGACAAATTGTGATTTCAGGAACCATCAAAGGCATTGAAGAAGCCTGTATATTGATGAAAGAAGCAGGTGCCAGGCGGGCATTACCCTTGCAGGTGGGTGGCGCCTTTCATTCACCACTCATGGAGCCTGCGAGAGAAGAACTGGAGGCCGCTATTTACGACACGAAATTCCACACACCGATTTGTCCCGTTTATCAAAACTTTGTGGCCCAGGCTGTATCAGACCCTAAATCCATTCAGGCTAATCTGGTAAGCCAGCTAACCGGCCCCGTAAGATGGACACAGTCAGTACAGGCAATGATCAATGATGGCGCTACTCAGTTTACCGAATGTGGTCCGGGCAAAGTGTTACAGGGACTAATAGCCAAGATCAACCGCGAAATGCAGACGTCAGGACTAGGATAAAATGTGATCCTGAGCCCTTTGGTTAGCCGCTTGAGCCTTCAAAGCGCAAGCGTCTCGATTGTACTAACTTTTACAAATAGCCCTATAGCGCAAGCGTCTCGCTTGTGCTGTCATTAATACAATCATTACAAATTCTTAAGAAACTATAAACAAACTCTTTATAGCGCAAGCGTCGCGCTTGTGCTGTCTTTAATATAATCAGTACAAATTCTTAAGAAACTATAAACAAACTCTTTATAGCGCAAGCGTCTCGCTTGTGCTGTCTTAAATAAAAGTAGCACGAAGCTTTAGTTTGGCACAAGCGGGACGCTTGCGCCAGAATTAGTTTAGGATTGGAAAGATTCAGATTTCTTTTGTCACTTTTTGGCTTGCCCCAAAAAGTAACCAATCCCGACATCTATCAGGAGTCGAGGACAACCCGATCGCTCCGCACTTTTGTCCGACCAACAATTTATAACGCAAGCGTCTCGCTTGTGCTGTCTTTAATACAATTAGTACAAATTCTTAAGAAACCATAAACAAACTCTTTATAGCGCAAGCGTCTCGCTTGTGCTGTCTTAAATAAAAGTAGCACGAAGCTTTAGTTTGGCACAAGCGGGACGCTTGCGCCAGAATTAGTTTAGGATTGGAAAGATTCAGATTTCTTTTGTCACTTTTTGGCTTGCCCCAAAAAGTAACCAATCCCGACATCTATCAGGAGTCGAGGACAACCCGATCGCTCCGCACTTTTGTCCGACCAACAATTTATAACGCAAGCGTCTCGCTTGTGCTGTCTTTAATACAATTAGTACAAATTCTTAAGAAACCATAAACAAACTCTTTATAGCGCAAGCGTCTCGCTTGTGCTGTCTTTAATATATGTAGTAAGAAATTTCAGTAAGGCACAAGCGGGACGCTTGCGCCAGTATCTGGCAGGAATCAAGCCAGAATCAGGCCAGGATTAGAATAGCACGAAATCCAATTTGTAACTAAGGATTTATTTACCTTCATACATTATAAAACCAACCCACCATGAAATATCTCCTTCTTATTTCGTTTGCAATGGTAAGTACCGAAACCTTTTCTCAGATTAATTATCCGCAAACCAGAAAAGTGGATCAAACTGATAACTACTTTGGAACCATCGTCAAAGACCCCTACAGGTGGCTGGAAGATGACAATAGTGAAGAAACCAAAGCCTGGGTAAACGAAGAAAATGCGGTAACAGAGAAATACCTGTCAGGCATCCCCTACAGAACACTTATTAGAAATAAGCTCAAAAAATTATGGAACTATCCGCGTTATAGTGGTCCTTTTAAAGAAGGAGATTACTACTATTTCTACAAAAATAATGGTTTGCAAAACCAATCCGTACTTTATCGTTTGAAAGCACTTAATGAAACACCTGAAGTATTTATTGACCCCAACACGCTGAGTAAAGACGGCACAGTAGCCATGTCGGGACTGTCGTTTAGCAAGGATAATAAGTATGCTGCCTATCTGGTATCCAGTTCGGGAAGCGACTGGCAGATTGCAAGAGTCATGAATGTGGAAACCAGGCAACTCCTGAAAGACGAGATACACTTTATCAAATTCAGCGGTATCTCATGGAATGGCGGTGACGGCTTCTATTATAGCCGGTATCCCAAGCCTGATGATAAAGACATGCTGACCAACCAAAACCAATTTCATGCAGTTTACTACCACAAAATAGGCACTCCACAGAGCAGGGATAAACTTATTTATGAAGATAAAGCCCAGCCTCTTCAGAATGTAGGCGCAGGCCTTACAGAAGATGGCCGTTTCCTGATTCTGTTTATTTCCAGAGGTACCAGTGGATCCGAAATCCGAATCAAGGACATGAAATCCCGGCAAAAAGAATTCAGTGTTTTGATTCCCGGATTCGAAGGAGAGAATGACGTGATTGACAACGACGGAGACCGCATTCTGGTACGAACTAATATCGATGCGCCTAACTACCGCCTGGTTTCGATTGATCCCGGAAACCCTGCAAAAGAAAACTGGCAGACCCTTGTGCCCGAGAAAAATGAATTGCTGGAATCAGTAGGTACTGCAGGAGGCAGGCTGTTCCTTACTTATCTCAAAGATGCATCCTCACGGGTATATCAGGCTGATTATGATGGCAAGATTTCGCACGAAATAAAATTACCTGGAATCGGCTCTGCTACAGGCTTTACTGGAAAGAAGAAAGATAACGAGTTTTATTATTCGTTCAGCTCTTTCAATTCTCCCAACAGCATATATCGATATAATATCAATACAGGAACCAGCACACTCTACCGTAAAGATGAAGTAAAGATGAATACAGAGAACATGGTGACTGAACAGTTATTCTTCACCAGCAAGGATGGCGCGCGTGTCCCGATGTTTATCACCTACAAAAAGGGTATTAAAAAAGACGGCAGCAATCCTGTCCTGCTTTATGGGTACGGAGGCTTCAACATTCCACTCACACCAGGATTTTCAGTTTCTAATGCATTCTTTGTAGAGCAGGGAGGCATATATGCAGTAGTAAATCTGCGCGGTGGAAACGAGTATGGAGAGGCCTGGCATCAGGCAGGGATGTTACACAACAAACAGAATGTGTTTAACGACATGATTGCAGCTGCTGAATATCTTATAAAAGAAAACTATACTAATAAAAATAAAATTGCTGTGCGAGGAGGCAGTAACGGTGGACTGCTTGTCGGTGCTGTAATGACACAGCGACCCGATTTATTCAAAGTAGCCATTCCACAGGTAGGGGTAATGGATATGTTGCGCTATCACCAGTTTACCATCGGATGGGCGTGGGCAACCGAATACGGCAGAAGTGATAAAAGCGAAGCAGACTTCAGGTATCTTTACAGCTATTCCCCACTTCATAATCTGAAAAAAGGAACCTCGTACCCTGCCACCCTTGTTACTACCGCAGATCACGATGACCGCGTAGTGCCTGCACACAGTTTTAAATTCGCTGCCACCCTTCAGGAAGATAATGCAGGTAGCAATCCTGTTCTGATCAGGATCGATACAAAAGCCGGACATGGTGCTGGAAAGCCTATCGGCAAGGCCATAGAAGAAGCGGCTGACATCTGGAGTTTTGTAATGTATAATCTGGGAATGCAGTATTGGGAATAATCTTTGTTTGGCAGACGCCAGATTAATAACAGGTTACCAGGAGCTTGCAACTCAGCTCTATAATAGTTTTCCATAGCGCACGCGTCGCGCTTGTGCTGTCTTAAATACAAATACTAAGAAGTTTCGCTTTATAGCGCAAGCTTCCCGCTTGTGCGGTCTCTAATACAATTAGTACAAATTCTTAAGAAACCTTAAACAAGCTCATTATAGCGCAAGCATCCCGCTTGTGCTGCATTCAATAAAAGTAGCACGAAATTTCAGTAAGGCACAAGCGGGACGCTTGCGCCAGAACCAAACCAGAAT
Source organism: Chitinophagaceae bacterium (assembly GCA_019455085.1). Taxonomy (GTDB): domain Bacteria; phylum Bacteroidota; class Bacteroidia; order Chitinophagales; family Chitinophagaceae; genus Ginsengibacter. The sequence goes on along the minus strand of JACFNA010000118.1, from coordinate 2,896 downwards.
CAGGCCTGAATTAGAATTACATTGTATTCAGTTCTTAAACCAGACTAATCCTGCTTTACCCGTGTGGGAGTGTCTTTTCCACTGATAATAGACTTACTGCTGAGCGCAATGCCTTTGATTACTTCAGTCATATTATTCATATCCAGCGTTTCAAACTCATCGCTTTGCTTATGATAATGCGGTTCGTTATCCATCTTGGATGTACTGATGGTATGTGCCGGTACACCGAGTGCTGCAAGCGTCGCATTGTCGCTCCTCATAAAAAGATTTTGTTCCGGATAAGGATCAGGTTCAAATCTGAACTTACTGCCTTCTAAATTCTTCTGAAGTATCTGTCCGAAGTCGGTCTTCTCATATCCCGTAATGTATGCGCTATTGGTACCCCACTTGCTATCTGTACCTATCATTTCGATATTGAACATTGCAACTACCTTATCGGGGTTGAGTTGTTGTGAGAAATATCTGGAACCATAACCACCCGACTCTTCAGCAGTAAAGGCTACAAAGATGAGGGTTCGCTCATTATCATTTAGTGCTTTAAAATATTTTGCAAGCATAATCACTGCCGTAGTGCCACTGGCATCATCATTAGCTCCGTTATACAATGAATCTCCTTTAGCATCAGGTTTGCCATATCCAAGATGGTCGTAATGTGCAGAGAAAACCACATACTCATCCTTCTTACTCTTGCCCGGAATCACGCCCACAATATTCGTAAGAGGTTGCTTTTCAATTTTCCTTTTGATTGCGATTGAGAACTTTTCAGGTTTTTCGTGCAACACAAAAATTACCGGCACGGCGCCTTCCATCATAGGACGCCTGCTGAAAAAGCTGAGCTGTCTGAAGCTATTCTTATTCTTCTCTGAAAGCCACACCACAGTCGGCTTACCCGAATTTAATATGGATGACAATCCTCTGAAGAGGTTGGGCAGGCTATCAATATACACCTGATTAAATCCACTTTGTTCATTCACCGTTAACTCAGCCTCGGTACCTAAGGCTGCTACCCACTGTGGATCCAGTGGCTTCCCGTCAATATCTCCTGATATCTCAATCGATTTCTGCTGAATCATACCAAACTCCTGCCTGTAGCCTTCCAGCCCGTCCAGGTAACCCAGACCGGTTTTTGCAAATTCAGATGCAATAAACGACGCCGCCTTCTCAATGCCTGGAGTGAAAATTTTTCTTCCTTCCATGTCATCAGCCGAAAGTGCTTTCTCAATTCTTGACACATCCTGTACGTTGATAATCTGATCAGGCTTCTGTGCATGAACTAATATAAATCCTGTCAGGGCAAGTGATAGTACGGTAAGCTTTTTATTCATTTTGAATGCTGTTACTAAAAAAATAATTTTAAAGGGTGAATATAAAAAACAATTATTCAACTACATGCAAAAAATAACATAAGGTTACACTCCGTATTACAGACGGTAAACATTATGTTTCCTTCGGTAGTATCACCTGTAACAATATCCTGAAATTACCTAGCGATTTATTGCCAGTTGGGGTACCAATTGCCTCTGCCCGGCATGTGCTCTTTTACTTTTCCTCAGGCGCTTCAACTTACCAAGTAACCGGCTTCCCCACAGAGGAAGTAAGGCAGCTTCCTCCTCAGGTACATACACCATCGCCACATAGCCGGATTCAGGCCCTTTCCTCATCAGTTCCACATAGTTTACCCAACTGTGACACCCCTGATGAAACCACGGATCGCTCATCACCTCGCCGAAATTTACCCTCTTGTATCCCAATGCCGCATTAATATGAATTACGGCGGGGCAGGTTGTGAGACTGAAAATTGTGGACCGTGGAAACTGCTTTCTTTCCAGATCAAACAATTTCTCCTTGATGTCTTTAGAGAAACCATTTCCTCTGTACTTTGATGAAATTATCAGGCCGGTGTTGGCAATATAACGCTGATGATCCCACACCTCAATAGAGCAGAATCCGATCCACTCCTTACTATCCGCATTCAATGCAATTACCGCCAGTCCGCTATCAATCTTCTCAATGATATATTCGGGAGTACGCAGACTGATCCCGGTCCCCCTTTTTGAGGCAGAAAGATTCATTTCGTCAGCTATTAAAGCTGCATATTGATGATCGTCAGAATGGGCTATTCTGACAATTGTATTCAATTGTGATTTCAACGATTGTAAAAAATAAATAGTGAGAAATACGATTTGCAAAAAATATTCAGGGCTGAGTGCAGCCTATACACTCACACCCGCACACTTTGGATGTGCTGACCTATCAGATTCGCGGTCGTCGGCAAAAAGTATCTACTGAGTGACTCCAAAAGATTCGCTCTCTTCCTTCAAGGAGCGGATGTCTTGCAATGTTTTTTAGGTAGGTAAGATAATTGTTCACCTTTCTGTCGGAGTTAAATTGTAAGTACAATTTTTAATTTCAGAATGTGAAAATAATAATCCTCGAGAATATTATACCAAAATTTTTCTTAAATGGTAAAATCTCTCAAAAAAAAAGACTGCTGTGTTGCCAGCAGTCTTAAAACATCTTTCTCAATAATTGCACTGATTACTGTTATTTCACCTCAATCAGTCGAGATGGTTTTTCTTTGGCTTCTTCACGCTTTGGAATTTCCAGTTTCAGAATCCCATCCTCATACTTCGCATTAATCTTTTCAGAATCTACCACATCTTTAGGCAAATGGAAAGTACGATAAAAAGACTGGTAACTAAATTCACGACGACTGTAGTTATCATCCTTTTCTTCGGATTCATTCCGCTGTTCAGAACTGATGCTCAGTGCTGTACCATCCAGTTCAATTTTGAAATCTTCTTTTTTCTTACCTGGCGCAGCCATTTCGACCACAAAGGCATCTTTATTCTCTTTTATATTTACTGCAGGTAAACTTTGTCCTTCACCAGTAATA
>JACFNA010000411.1:515-1162 GCA_019455085.1 Chitinophagaceae bacterium | reverse complement strand
TTAATGGCATTCTCCGCCTCAGCAAACATCAATAGTATATCTGCATATCTTAATAAAGGACGATTGGTCCCATTATAAGTTGGCGAATTTACTCCGACATATCTCGATGAAGCAGGCTCATACTCACGTCTGAATTTAGCCGGTTGATAAGTCCATTTGACATTCTCATTGGCCGGGATACCTTTTAACACCTTTAAACCATTATCCGATTCTTCATGTGCCGCAGCATACGTAAAATGTGCGATGGACCACCATTTCCTCAAATCTCCGTCGTCAAATATGTTATAAAATTTTGCAGTTATTGACATGTAGGCATCTCCTCTGCCGCTTACATTGATGGAAGCTGTCGAACTATTGGGCGATGAGACTCCGTTGATCCAACCTGTACTGGTGTATTCAGCATACGATTTTGAATCATCAATGTTATTTCCATAAGGCTCTGCTTCCCAGATACTTTCCTTTATTTCATATTTATTTTGAGCCAGTTCGATAAAAATATCAGGATAATCAGGATTGAGTGCGTGATCGGCTTCCACATCATCCATTACCTTCTTTGCCCAGTTCCTGGCATCCTGATATTTGGAGACATCTTTGAGCGGTTCACCGGCCATAGTCAAACACACCCTTGCCAGCATACCACGCACAGC
>JACFNA010000411.1:0-505 GCA_019455085.1 Chitinophagaceae bacterium | reverse complement strand
AAAACCCAATTCCTTAATTCCCGGTACCAGGGTTTCTGCAGTAGTCATATCTTCCAGAATTTGGTTATAAACTTCCTGAACTGAACTTCGCGCTATATTCACTTCTTCTACAGATCCGGTGGGTTTGATTTTTAAAGGAACACCTCCCCAATATTGTACTAATAAGAAGTAATAGTATCCGCGTAAGAACATACATTCCCCCCTTATTTTATCCCGAAAGCCCTGTGGAATTTCAGGATTCTTATCCAGGTTAGCCAACAGCACATTTGCCCTATTAATCCCATCCCACAAAGAATTCCAGCATCCATTCATATAGGGATCAGCACCTGAATAATTATAATTAAAAGGTCCAATCAGTGTTAACCTGTTCATGTATGACTCGTCTGCCTGCCAACCCAGAAGATAATTGGCGTAGTGACCCCAAATCGTGGCGGTACCCACACTATTATAAACGCCTGCCCGTGCAGACAATAACTCGCCCGTTGTATTATAATAATTGATGGTA
>JACFNA010000117.1 GCA_019455085.1 Chitinophagaceae bacterium | reverse complement strand
CTATTTATTTCGGTACATGCTGCTTAATATAGCCCACTCACAGCTTCAGCACGGAAAGGTCGGATTCAATACCCTCGTAATCGGCGACCCTGCAAAGGGAGAAGAGTTTCTACACTCACTCAAAACAAATACAGAAAACTCAGGTTACAAGATTTGTGGCTTTATCAACACAAACAATGAGCATACAAAGCCTGCCGGAAACGGAATAGAGCTATTAGGTGGTATGGAGGAACTTAATGCCGCGGTGCGAAAGTTTCAAATCTCTGAAGTAATCATCACATTGCCTTTTCATAAGCGACAGGCTCTGGAAAAGATACTTCAAACCCTTGCCTCAGAAAAGGTAAATGTGAGAATGCTTCCCGATCACCTGGATTTCCTGAGTGGCCAGGTGAAGACCAGCAGCGTAATGGGAATTCCTTTGATTCATTTGCAGACGGGTTTATGGAAATCGTGGCAACAGAATATAAAAAGGCTGATGGACGTTACATTAGCGCTACTTGGAATGATCCTGTTAAGCCCTCTGATCTTGTATGCGGCAATCAGGACGAGGCTATCCTCTACGGGCCCTGTGATTTTTTCGCAGGAACGGGTTGGATACAAAGGACGGCCGTTCATTATCTATAAGTTCAGGAGTATGGTGGTGAACGCAGAGAAAGATACCCCATTGCTTAGCAGTGATCATGATGAACGGATCACCAGATGGGGAAAGGTAATGAGACAATGGAGGCTTGACGAGTTGCCTCAGTTGTGGAATATCCTCAAAGGTGAAATGAGCCTTGTGGGGCCACGGCCCGAACGGAGGTATTTTATTGACATCATAAAGAAAACCAATCCGGAATACTTACTCCTCCTAAAGGTAAAGCCCGGCCTCACCAGTTGGGGAATGGTAAAGTTCGGATATGCTGAAAATGTGAAAGAAATGATTGAGCGAATGAAGTATGATCTTATATACATCGAGAACATCTCACTCGCAGTTGACTTTAAAATCCTGTTTTATACCATAAAGATTATCCTTTCAGGAAAAGGGAAATAATGCTTCCAAAACAAAAATCTATATTTTTGATAAAAGGTATTTTGTGAAAACATTTTTCTGCCTGCTTATTATTATTCTACCCCAACTGCTTTACAGCCAAAGTACACCGTATTTTCAGCAAAGGGCAGATGTCCACATCACCGTTTCGCTCAATACTTCAGAGAAGACGCTGGATGGATTCATTACTATTGATTACACCAATAACGCTCCCGACACGCTTCACTATATATGGATTCACCTCTGGCCTAATGCATATAAAAATGACCAGACTGCATTCAGTGAACAATTGCTTCAAAATGGCAGGACTGACTTTTATTTCTCTGATGAGTCAGAAAAAGGATACATCAACCGGCTAAACTTTGAAGTGAATGGAAAGCCTGCCACTCTTGAGGACCACCCTTTATACATCGACGTTACGAAACTGGTACTACCGGAACCGCTCGCCCCTGGCAAATCTGTTAATATCACTTCTCCTTTCCACGAAAAGATTCCTTTTCAAAGGTCGCGCCTTGGATATAATGGGGATTACTTCGCACTTACGCAATGGTTTCCCAAGCCTGCTGTCTATGACAGAGAAGGCTGGCACCCCATGCCCTATCTCGATCAGGGAGAATTTTACAGCGAGTTTGGTAATTACAAAGTAGAGATTACAGTCCCGCGCAAATTTGAGGTGGCTGCCACGGGAACCCTGATCAATAAGTCTTCATCAGGGAATACTGTCAGCTTCACGTACGAAGCACAGCAGGTGCACGACTTTGCATGGTTTGCCTCACCCACATTTAAGACTGATAGCACTACTATGACTTCAGTGGATGGACATACCATTCGACTCTATACCTATTACAATAATGATGCTCCTGCATCCTGGAAAAAAAGTATTGAGTACCTGAAAGATGCCATCACAGACCGTGAAGCGCAGTTGGGCCCTTACCCCTACCCGGTGGCTAAAGTAGTGGCCGCGCAGGATCTTTTTACCTCAGGTATGGAATACCCTATGATTACTGCTATCGGGCAGGATTATGATGACATGGGGTTAGATGAGGTAATCAACCATGAAGCAGGACACTTCTGGCTTTATGGGGTGATTGCCAATAACGAGCGCGACTATGCGTGGATGGACGAAGGACTTAATACCTATTTTACCAACCAATATATCTTAAAGAAATATGGTACAGATGCAGGAAGTGAATCGGCTCACACACTCGATCTTCTTTATGCTTCCCGTAAAGACATACCGATAAATTCACCTTCTTCATCCTTCACTGAAGAAGCATATTATTCTATAGAATATCAAAAGACAGCTGACTGGCTTAATTACCTGAAAGCGTATATCGGCGAAGATGCTTTCAGAGCCGCAATGAAAGACTATTACAATATATGGAAATTCAGGCATCCTCAGCCTGATGACCTGCAGGCAGTTTTTCGCAAACACACAGATAAAGACCTGACCAGTACTTTTGCTCTGTTATCTGAGAAAGGGCCTGTCAGCGCTATATCAGGAAAAAAATTGAAAACTGCCGCCTTCTTTGACTTCGACGGTAAAAGAAACTATAACTACCTCTTTTTTGCTCCTGTCCCCGGATATAATCATTATGATAAACTGATGCTGGGATTGGTCATGCATAACTATACGCTGCCTGAACCCTCATTTACTTATCTGCTTGCCCCACTCTATGCAACGGGAACCAATACCCTCAACGGATTGGGAAGAATGGGATACAAATTCAGATCTTATGGTAAAATAAGGCAACTCGAATTAGGACTCAATGCCGCTAAATTTACCATCGACGCATTCACTGATTCTACCGGCAAGAAAAATTATATGGGGTTTCATAAAATAGTGCCAACCCTCAAACTTACTTTCGGGAACAAAGATAGCAGGAGCACCGCCACCGCTTCTCTGCAATGGAAGACTTACTTTATCAGCGAGACCTCTCTGCTCTTCGCAAGAGATACAATCCTGGATGAAGATATTATCACCTACCCTGTTCATTCAAGATATCTGAACCAATTATCATTCAGCTACGCCGATAACCGGGCATTGTATCCTTATAATGTACTGCTCAGAGGTGAACAATCAGACAATTTTCTGAAACTGTATGCAGATATAAATTACTATTTCAATTTTGTGAAAGGCGGTGGCCTGGAAGCACGGTTGTTTGCCGGCAAATTCATTTACACCGGAGGTAAGACTATTCAAAAAAGGTTCGGCACTTCGCGATACCATTTTAATATGACAGGGCCTAATGGTGAGGAAGACTATACCTATTCAAATTATTTTATTGGCAGAAATGAATTCCAGGGGATGCCTTCCCAGCAGATTATGATTGCAGATGGGGGCTTTAAGGTCAGAACCGATCTGCTCTCAAACAAAATAGGGAGAAGCGATAACTGGCTCGCGGCAATCAATCTAAAGACAGACATACCGCGGAAGATTAATCCTTTACAGATTATACCCATGAAAACCAGCCTGAAAGTATTCCTGGACATCGGAACACACGGTGAACGTTGGAAAAAGGAAAATGAAGATGGGAAATTTCTATATGACGCGGGGTTACAACTCTCCCTCTTCAGCGAGGTCGTCAACATATACCTTCCGATACTTTATAGTAGTGTGTATGGTGACTACATAAAATCAACCATTCCAAAGAATAAAAGGTTCACCACAATGCTTTCTTTCAGTATTGACATCCAGAAACTCAGTTTAAAAAATGCAGAAGGGATAGGTGACTTCAGAAGCCTGTTGTCAAAAAAGAAAAAAAAGTAAGGCCTTGCCTGTTACATACATCACACATAAGGATATAGACAAAGGGAGATGGGATGCCGCAATCCGTTCGGCAGATAACGGACTTATCTATGGGTATTCTTATTTTCTGGACAAGATGAGCCCCGGATGGGATGCATTAATTCTGGGAGCTTATGAAACAGTGATGCCCCTTACCTGGAACAGGAAATTCGGCATCAGGTATCTGTATCAACCGGCTTTTACACAACAGTTAGGGATATTCGGTAAAGATTCAGACGATCCGGAGATAGTATCATTATTTTTACAGGAAGCTGCGCACCATTTCAGGTTTGCAGAAATATGCCTTAACTACCGGAACCATACTTCACAAAGTGAATATCAGCGATGCAATTTAATATTGCCACTAGATCGTACATTTGAAAAAATAGAGGAATCATTTCGAAAAGACCTTCTGCAAAACGTCAGAAAAGCAAAGAGCCTGGAATTACAATATGAAGCCGGTGCTGATTTCAAAAAGGTCATTTCCCTGTATCAGCAATCTTATGGCAGCCGAATGGCGCTTCCTAAAGACTCTTTCGAAAACTTCAACTCATTGTGCCAGGTGCTTCTCGTAAAAGACCAGCTCCTTTTGAGGCATGTAACCAGCAAGGACGGCAGGATGCTTGCGGCAGGCCTCTTTTTGAAAGATGAAAACAGAATATATAAAACGATGACTGTGACCTTAGCAGAAGGGCGCACTGCGGAAGCTAATCATCTATTGCTTTACGAATTGATTAAAGAACATGCCGGGACGCACACTACCTTTGATATGTCAGGATCTGATGTGCCCTCCATTAAATCATTTCTTATAAAGTTTGGAGCAGTCGTCCAGCCTTATCCATTCGTACGAATTAATCGCTTGCCATTTCCTCTGAACCGGATAAAAAAAGTTTCCGGCAAATCCCGAAGGCACTAATCCGTCAGGCTTCCTTATAAATTGCAATCTCACTTTCTCCCACACTGTTTCTAAACCCTCTGTACATACCTGCACTGTTAAATACTAATGAGCAGTTGCCCTTTGCATCTACAGCTATCAGTCCACCCTCACCGTCTATCTTCACCAGTTTGTGATTTACCACTTCTTCACAGGCCTCCTGAAGTGATAATCCTTTGTACTCCATAAGCGCACTCACATCATAAGCGGCAACTGCTTTTATAAAAATTTCACCATGACCGGTGCAACTCACCGCACAAGTCTTATTGTTAGCATAAGTGCCACAACCAATTATCGGGCTGTCGCCTACCCTGCCATATCTCTTATTGGTCATACCTCCCGTAGATGTGGCAGCCGCAAGATTCCCGTGTGCGTCGCAGGCCACAGCGCCCACCGTTCCGAATTTCTTATCCTTCATCAGGGTAACCAGCCTGTCGCCCTTATGGTCGAGCTGATACATATCGCTATCCCGGATTGCGCGCCACTGGTCATATCGGTATTGTGAAAAAAAGTATTCATCAGGTTCCAGTTTGACACCCTGTTTAATCGCAAAATCATTGGCGCCCTTTCCAGTAAGAAAAATATGCCCGCTATGCAGCATGACCTCCTCGGCAAGTAGTACAGGATTTCTCACGTTTCTTACACCGGCTACAGCGCCTGCATCCAGAGTGAGCCCGTCCATTACGGCGGCATCCATTTCATTTATCCCCTTCTTGGTAAATACTGCCCCCTTCCCTGCATTGAAAAGAGGATTGTCCTCCAGAGAAACTACGGATGCTTTCACGGCATCCATTGCGGTACCTCCTTTCTCTAAAACTGAATAGCCGGCATTCAGGGCGTCTTCCAGGCCTTTGGTGTATTCCACTTCCAATTCAGGTGTCATATCCTCTTTTACAATGGTACCGGCACCACCATGAATTGCGAGACAAAACTTTTGCATGAAATCTTTTTTTAGATAAAAGGTAAAGTAACACTATTTGCGGCTAATAACCACCACTCATAAAATCCACAGATGTGAATTACGCAGCATTATCATTCTCAGGAAATGATTTCTCACTTTAATTTTTTCCGATGTTTTCCTGCGATAGTCAGATAATATACCGGGATCCCTGCCAACACAATCCCCAATCCCCACACAGTGTATGCCGGTTTAAAGGTGATAAGAAATACACAGAAAACAGTTCCCATCAGGATATAAATAGCAGGAATTACAGGATATCCGAAAGCTCTGTAAGGCCGTTCAGCATCGGGCCGGGTTTTACGCAGGATAAAGATGCCTATAATTGTGGCTACATAGAAGATTACAACCACGAAGGCAATCATATCCAGAAGGTCATTGTACCCGCCACTGAGACATAATACAGATGCCACAATTCCCTGTGCCCACAATGCCCAGCCGGGAACGGCTTTTTTATTCAGCTTACCCGCTGACTTAAAAAATAACCCATCGTTGGCCATAGTGTAATACACCCTGGCTCCTGCCAGGATCAATCCGTTGTTGCAACCAAAAGTCGATATCATAATCATAACCGCAATCACATAGGCACCTGCATCACCAAAAATGTTATAGGAAGCGGCGACACCTACCCTCTCTCCTGCCGGATTTGCAATGCCACTCAAGGGAAGCACATATAAATACATCAGGTTAGTAAGTACATAGATGGTACATACAGTCAGTGTACCCAGAAACAGGCTAAGTCCTATGTTTCGTTTGGGGTTTTTTATTTCGCCGGCAATAAAGGTTACGTTATTCCATGCATCACTCGAGAAGAGAGAACCCACCATAGAGGCCGCAATGGCTCCAATCAATGCAGCACCGGAAATGGCTCCCCAACTTCCATCAATTACAAAAGCGCCACTGGCATCTTTTTCCAACTGCATGGCCTGCATGCCCGTACTCCAGTTCTCATCCCAAAAACTATGTTGTGCAAAAAGAAAACCTGCCACAATAAGGCCGAATAAAGAAAACAGCTTTACAGTAGTAAAAGTGGTCTGTACTATCTTACCGCCTTTTATCCCCCGTGTGTTTGTATAGGTTAGGAACAAAATCATTGCGATGGCAAATAGTTGGGCGGCTGAAATTTTCAACCCCAGCAGGTTCATCAAAATACGGTCTTCGCCTAGCTGAGGTACCAGGTAAGCAGTGAATCGTGCAAAAGCTACACCTACAGCAGCAATCGTGGCCGTCTGAATAACTGTAAAGGAACTCCACCCATAGAGAAATCCGGCCAGCGGGTTATAGGCTTCCCTCAAAAACACATATTGGCCTCCGGCTCTGGGAAACATTCCACTCATTTCACCATAGCTCACCGCTGCGATTACCGTCATAAACCCTGTAATCACCCATACCATCGTGAGCCATCCTGCACTCCCTACATGCCGCAGGATGTCAGTACTTACAATAAAAATACCGGACCCAATCATTGATCCGGCTACAATCATAGTGGCATCTATAAGCTTGAGAGAAGGCTTAAAACCCGTGGCTTGTTCGCTCATGAGTGAATGGTATGGTTTGGAATCAGGATAACGGGAGAAAGATAAATTAATATTTTAATTTCCTTTTACCACTCACGTATTATTTTTTCTGCTCCGCATCATAAAGTTCATTGAGCCCTTTAACTACTTCATCAGTGATATTGAGTGAGGTATCTTTATAAAACATGAAGCCAGACTCGTACGAGAATATGTAAGTGAATCGCTTGTCCTTATTGTAATCCTTAAGAAATCCTTCAATCCTGCTCAGGATATCCTCTTTTATCTTATTGTTATACTCAAATAACTCATTATCAATTGCCACCTTACGGTTCTGAAAATCCTGCTGCATCTTATTAATTTCAATCATTGCATTTTCCTGTTCCTGTGGCGTCATGGTGGCTGCCTTGTCCTGGAGATCATTTGTGCGCTTCTGGTACCTGTTTTGAAGGGAGGTGATTTCGTTATTGGCAGCGGTTTGCTTTTTTTCAAAATCAACTTTTATCTTCTCGTAATACTTATAGTATTTCTGTAGTGTATCCAGGTCGATATACCCAATTAATCCGGATGGATTCGCAGTAGAGTCCGATGCAGACTGCGAATTCGTATTACCGGCTTTAGTACCTACCGGTTTTGAAAAATGAAGGTAATAGAGGTATCCTACCAAAACAAGCAATAACACATTCAGTCCTACCAAAAATTTTTTCATATTCAAATTTTAGGCGGGCAAGGTAAGCTAAAACATGCGAATGAGTTGCAAAACTTATATGGTGGTGTACAGTCAGAACTCCATGTATGAGCGCTTAACCTCCTTTAACTTTTCACAACTGTACTAAAATGAAACGTAACTGCTTAATGCTATGCATGTGCCCATCTTAATTTGGCAAGCCAGGTCTGTGGAAACCTGAAAATGGGGTGCGGCTTTATTTCAAGGTCGTGATTAGCATGGTACACCCGCACCACTTTGCCAGACTCTCTGACAAGGCCAAGTGCTGCCATAAGATCATCGATCACCTGATTTTCTTCAACTCCGGCGAGTGCACAGGCTTTCATGAAATCTTTGTGCATTCCCATAGCATCCAGCACCTCAGGTACGCCTGCCAGCTCAGGAAAATAGCTGTATCGCTTAATGATGAAATGTGCCTGTCCGTTAATTTCTTTTACTGAAGCCACATACTTTTGCTTTGTCATAACCCAATTTTTAAGTTTTATGATAATCCTGAGATTATCTGATACACTTCTTTCAGGTTAGTCAGGGAAATTGGAGGTGTGGTTTTCGCAGGTTCTTTTTGAACCGATGGCAAAACTGATGCCATGAATTTTTAATTACCACTGAAGGATAATTAATACTGACTTAAAATAGGAAATGGAAAATGTTTCAGGGAATATTGGGAGATGTGAAAAACAAATCTGACCTAAAAATATCACAGTGCCGGCTCTATTGCAAGCAAATTAAGGGTGAACTTTTCCACATTCTACTGAACAACCTGCTAAAATCCTCATTTTCAACAATAAAAAGGGTGTTAATTCGCCATACTTACCTGGTAAAAGAGGGAGGCGGCAAAGGGTGAATCCCGAATTTTCAGGGAAATATATAAATTGATTTTAACCTACTCTTCCATTCTTTGTGGTATCTAAATGCTAATTTTAGCTCCTAAACCATCTACCATTTCTTACTTTGTATCCATGAAATTCTTTTGCAGCACCCTTACCCTCTCATTCCTGTCAATTTCACTCTTTGCCCAAACAGTTAAAACAGAGAAAACAACTCCGTTTAAGCCACCTGTTGTGGTAACCAGTTTGGGAGACCATAAGAACGGAGATAGTGTGAGTGTAGGCGAGGCCGCCCGGTTGCTATCAAATCCTGTCATGGTAAATGATTTGCAGGGAAAGCCTCTCTCAATCGTTAGTTACGGGTTCAGGTATAAAAAAATGTCATTTGCTCAGAATCCTGAAGACGGGAAGTTTCAAAAAATGTTTACTACTGTGGCCGGCCGGTTCGAAGCACCTGTATTACCCGTGATTTGGGTCAGTAATCTGAAGGATGAACTAAAGCCTGAAGAAGAATTCTACTACTTTGATGTGATGGTAAAGGACAACCAGGGCAGGAAGTTTTATGCACCTGACTTGAAATTATATTTGAAATAAGATTTTAAAAGTACTGATTATCATTATTATAGAAATATTGTAAAGAGTGAGTATCACCCAAAATC
>JACFNA010000116.1 GCA_019455085.1 Chitinophagaceae bacterium | reverse complement strand
CGAGCAGGAGTCATGGCAGATAAACCTTGAACTAGATTCAACCCGATTTCCGGTGAAGAAGGGGCAGTTCATTGCACTGAGCGGAAACACGGGAGGAAGTGCGGGCCCGCATGTTCACTTTGAAATAAGAGACACCAAAACAGAGAAAGTGCTTAATCCTCTCCTTTTTGGGATGCCTATTCCGGACAATGTGCCGCCAACTATTGTCCATCTGTATATGTTTGATCGCTGTAAGAGCACCTACGAACAGTCGCCTTTGCATATCCCATTAAGAAAAGTGGGAAATAAATATGTAGCTGCACAGGGTGTCATAACTGCCCATACTGATAAGGTGAGTTTTGGTATTACTGCTAATGACAAGCAAAGCGGAAGCACAAACCCTAATGGTATCTATCAGGGAACCATATTCGTAGATAATGAACCGCTGTCGTCCTTTTTGCTGGACAGCATCAGTTATGACGAAACGCGCTACCTGAATGCGCATATCGATTATAAAACTAAACTTGCGGGCGGGCCTTATATCCAGCACTTGAGTCGATTGCCGGGATATCCGGAGGGGGTTTATAAGGATATTCAGAGCGATGGCGTTTTTGAGCTGCACGATTCTCAGGTACACCCGGTTAGAATAGAAGTAAAGGATGCCAACGGTAATACATCTGTCATCGAGTTCAGTATTAAGAAAGGGTTGATTCGGGAAACAGGTCGGCAGCCAAAAGAACCATTTTCAAAAGAGTTTTTTCCGGGATTTGTGAATGTGTTTGAGGAGGGGAATATTCAGATTTATATGCCGGCTGACGCCTTGTATGACTCGCTGCTCTTCAGAGTGACAGAGAGAAAACAACCCGAAGGGAGCGCACTCTCTTCAGTATTCACCGTAGCCAGCCCGTTGGTACCTATTCAATCTTATATGACTGTGAGGCTGAAGGCAGATGCCGGAGTGACAGATGATACTAAAGTTCTGATTAGAAGAAGGTGGAAAGGCGCTACGGAGACCGTGCCCGCTATTAAGGAAGGCGAGTGGTACACCGCCAGGTTTCGCACATTTGGAGAGTTTGATTTGGTTGAAGATCATGAGCCTCCCGTAATTACAGGTGGTTTCCCAAATGGCGCTAATCTGTCAGGACGTACATCTATAGTGTTTACACCGAGGGACAATAATAATGTGATCAAAAACTTCAGAGCAGAACTGGATGGCAAATGGCTGATGTGTAGCAATGATAAGGGCAGAAACTTTATATATCGGTTTGATGAAAACTGCCCTAAAGGGAAACATGAGTTGAAAATATATGTTGAAGATGCGGTGGGCAACGCTACCGAAAAGGTTTATAACTTTACCCGCTGATAAACTCATTGAAAATGGCAGAATTAACTGAAGGAATGAAAGCGCCCGTGTTCACGGCTACAGATCAGGATGGCAAACAATTTTCTTTGAAAGAATATATTGGTAAGAAGGTAGTACTCTACTTCTATCCGAAAGATATGACTCCCACCTGTACTGTAGAAGCCTGTAACCTAAGAGATAATTTTGATGCGCTGAAAAGAGCCGGTTACGAAGTAATTGGTGTGAGTCCTGACGATGAGCACAGCCATAAAAGGTTTGAAACAAAGCATTCACTTCCCTTTCGGTTGGCAGCCGACCCGGATAAGAAGATTATCAATCAGTATGGAGTCTGGGGCGAGAAAAATATGTACGGAATACGAAGGATGGGCCTGAAGCGAACAACGTTTCTGATAGACGAAAAAGGAATTATCTTTAAAGTATTCAGGAAACCGAAATCGAAAGTGCATAGTGAAGAAATCCTTGCCATACGTTCGTAATAATCAAAAATTTTTTCTGAAGGAACAGTCCTGGGTCGCAAGACTTGCTGCGCGCCGGTTAAAGGCGGCCAATATGGCCATTGTACTGGGCCACACTATTCATTTGTGGAATGTGAGCTGCGATACATTTCTGAAAAATGAAAGATGGGTAAGGCATGAACTGTGCCATGTAAGGCAGTTTGATGAATATGGATTTTTCTCTTTTATCTGTAAATATCTGTATCAGAGTATCAGATATGGATACACGAATAATAAGTTTGAAGTAGAAGCACGCAGAGCCGAATCAGCCTGATGAGTAGGTTATTTGCTCAGATAGATGCTCCTCTCCTTATATAACTGCCTGAAGTAGGGATCTTTCAGGTCTTTAATGAAGCGGATAGATTCGCCGGTACTCTTCATTTCGGGGCCTAATCCCATATTTACATGAGGGAATTTGTGGAACGAGAAAACGGGTTCTTTAATAGCAAAGCCTTTCAGCTTTTTCTCAAATGTATAGTCCTTAAGTTTCGCTTCGCCCAGCATCACCTTTGTGGCGATGTTCAGGTATGGAATCTGATATGCCTTTGCAATGAAAGGGGTAGTACGCGACGCACGCGGATTAGCCTCAATCACATACACAATGTTGTCTTTGATGGCGAACTGGATATTGATAAGTCCGCGAATATTGAGCGCTCTGGCTATCTTCTCCGCATATTCTTCCATTGTCTGTACAATGAGCGGGCTTAGGTTGAATTGAGGCAACACTGCATTACTATCACCACTATGGATGCCTGCAGGTTCGATATGCTCCATCACCCCCATTACATGAAAAGTATCACCATCGAAGATGGCATCAATCTCAGCTTCCTGGCAACGGTCAAGGAAATGGTCGATCAGTATTTTATTACCGGGCAGGTGTTTGAGCAGGCTCAGCACGCCGCTTTCGAGCTCCTCATCGTTGATGACAATGCGCATACGCTGTCCACCCAAGACATAGCTCGGGCGTACCAGCACGGGGTACCCCACCTGGTTAGCTACCTCAATTGCCTCATCGGTTGTGTATGCAGTACCGTATTTCGGATAAGGAATCTCAAGTGCTTTAAGCATATCACTAAACCTTCCTCTATCCTCTGCTATATCCATGTTATCAAAGGAGGTTCCGATGATTTTTATCCCTTTCTCGTCCAGTCTTTTCGCGAGTTTCAGTGCAGTTTGCCCTCCTAATTGCACTATGACACCGTATGGTTTTTCCAGTTCGATGATATCCCAGATATGCTCCCAGAATACAGGTTCGAAATAGAGTTTGTCAGCGATATCAAAATCGGTGGAGACAGTTTCTGGATTACAATTTATCATTATGGCCTCCATCCCGCATTCCTTAATAGCCATCAGGCCATGTACACAGCAATAGTCAAACTCGATTCCCTGTCCTATTCTGTTCGGGCCACTGCCCAGTACAATCACCTTCTTGCGGGTGGAGGGGTGAGATTCATTGTGCTGGATATCTTTTTGGTTGGGTAACATCTGCTTAACTTATTCTAGATTATCTGATTCGAAAGTACTGTAGTAATAGGGTGTCTCTGCCTGAAATTCGGCACTGCAAGTATCTACCATTTTGTAAACCCTGTGGATGCCCAGTTCCTTGCGCCTGTTATAAATATCTTCGTCCGTACTACCATCCTGAAGGATTCTGGCTATTTGCTCATCACTAAACCCTAAAAGCTTCGCGCGAATCATCAACGATTTGGGGAAGTTTTCCAGACTGGCTTTTGCGATTTCTTTTTCGCAATCGCATATTTCCTGAATTTGGTAGATAAACCAGCGGTCGATGCCTGTGTTCTCCCGAATCCTTTTTACACTTACCCCAGCCATGAGGGCATCTTTGATACGGAATATCCTGTCCCACTTAGGTGTCTTTATGTATTCGGCCAATGCCTCAGAGTGCATGACACTTTTTCCGTAATATCCCAGCCCTACAGCTTCGTTTTCCAGGCTTTGACAAGCTTTTTGCATGGCTTCCGCAAAGCTTCTTCCAATCCCCATTACTTCACCTACAGATTTCATCTGTAATCCGAGGGTATCGTCGGCCCCTTTAAATTTGTCGAAATTCCATCTCGGAACCTTTACAATTACATAGTCAAGGGCAGGCTCGAAGTACGCAGAAGTTACTTTTGTTATTTGATTTTTGAGTTCATCCAGATTGTATCCAATGGCAAGCTTGGTAGCGATCTTAGCGATTGGATATCCGGTTGCTTTACTTGCAAGTGCAGAGGAACGGCTCACCCTTGGGTTGATTTCAATGATGATGATATCCTCATTTTCAGGGTTAAGTGCAAACTGGATATTACAACCACCTGCAAAATTTCCCAGATCGCGCATTACACTGATTGACATGTTTCTCATCTTCTGGAAAGCGGTGTCGCTCAATGTCATGGATGGAGCTACGGTGATAGAGTCGCCTGTATGTACGCCCATCGGATCCACATTTTCTACGGTGCAGATGATAATGACATTGTCATTATTATCCCGAAGGAGTTCCAATTCAAATTCTTTCCATCCCATCAGCGCTTTCTCTACCAGCACCTCATGCATGGGTGATGCTTTGAGTCCGCGGTCCAGGGCGTCTTCCAGCTCTTCTTTTGAATAGACCAATCCACCTCCCGATCCGCCCAGTGTGAACGAAGGCCTGATTACGAGAGGATATCCGATTTGCTGTGCGATATCCTTACCTTCCAGAAGGGAGTTAGCCACCCTTGCCGGAGCTACAGGAATTCCCAGTTGTATCATCCACTCTCTAAACAGTTCTCTGTCCTCGGCCTTATCAATAGCCTTGATGTCCACGCCAATCAGCCGTATATTATTTTTCTCCCACACGCCCAATTCGTCAGCTTCCTTACAGAGATTTAGCGCTGTTTGTCCCCCCATGGTACCGAGTACAGCGTCTATTTCATTTTCTTCAATTATTTTTTCTATGCTTTCTACGGTGAGGGGTAGCAGGTAAATTTTATCGGCAGTCATCGGATCGGTCATAATAGTAGCCGGATTACTGTTGATAAGAATCACCTTAATTCCTTCTTCGCGAAGGCTTCTGGCAGCTTGTGTGCCTGAATAGTCAAATTCACAGGCTTGTCCAATAACAATAGGCCCTGAACCGATGATCAGGACTGTCTTGATAGAATTGTCTTTAGGCATTGAAAAAAGAGAAATGATACTGGGCGGCAAAAGTAATAGAATCGTGGGATTAATTTCCACAAAATGTCAGCTGCTTTGCAGATATTCCACAAAAATTATTATAAAAAACTGCCGGAGTCTCTGATAGGATTTCGGGGTAATATGAGTTTCTTATGGCGTTCTGTTTAATATCTTGTTCTTTATAGACTCAATTTTGGTATCCCGGCCGCTAAGCACATCACGCCAGTTAGGGCCAATATACCAATCCGGTTTCACTCCGGTACCTTTCGCTTCAGGGTGGTTGTATTGTACCATTCTGAAGAAAGGGAGCCTCACTCTCAGCCCGGAATGGGCGAGGGTGATATTGGGAATCATGATTCCCGAAATGCCATACCATCCGCCGCCGGTTTCCTCGCCGGTAATGGTTACCTTGTCTTCGCCCTTCATTATGCTGCAAAAGAGTGAAGCTGCCGAAAAAGTAAGTCCGTTCGTGAGTATATAGGTATTTCCGTCAAAGTGGTTTCTCTTTCTGGGTTTAAATAGATGTCGTTCCCAGTATCCGAAGTGATACTTTCCATCTTTGTTTTTCCGTGTGAATAATGTTAAAACCAGATTATATAGTGTACTTTTTTGGATGGCGCCTGAATAAGGATTGAAATTTTTTGATTTGGAGTAGGCAGAATCTACCACTTTGAAAGGTTCATTTCTGATGTATTTCGCAAGGGCTACTGCCTTATTTATGTTTCCGCCACCATTGATTCTCAGGTCTATGATAAGGTTTTGGGTGCCATTCTTCTTTAGTTCCCTGAAACTCTTTCGGTAAAACTGTGTAAGACTTCCTTTGGTAAAGGAATTAACTGTCATGAGTGCAAAGCCCGTGTCGTATCCCAGTGTGCGATACCAGTTTTTGGATAATGGCCTCCGTGCACGTTTTCTGATTCTTTCTTTTTTCCTTTCGGTAGCGGGACTGGTGCTGTCTGTTTTGGGAATATACCAGTTGACGTCGGCTGAATGGCTAACTCCGTTACTGTCTGTAAAGTCAATTTTATAGTTTTCATATACCCCAAACACATTCCTGAAGAAATAGGGAAATGAGGTGCTTAGCCTGAGGTAACTCAGGTTATCAGCGTATCCGTCAGTCGACATGTGATTAAATATAGAATCCACAATTTGTGTGGCACTGATACCATTTATAGATTGTATGAAGGAGCCTTGAGGAATTTCGTTGGCCTGTGATCTTTCATTTACTACCATCATACTGTCTTTCCATATTTTCATGGAGAGTGGAAAGGAAGGCACCCTCTTATTTCTCATAAACTTCTCCCAATTCCTGCTCATCAAAAAGCTGGTGTGCCCACAGTGAATCTTTGAGAGCAGTGGGGCAATGATATTCCATGCAAAATCTCTTTCGGTCATGGAGTCGATAATCTTTTTCTCTCCTTCTTCGAAGTAGAAGTCCATACTGTCTTTTGGAGTGTACCAATAGAGAGACGGGTGTTTCTCTTCAAGTGTTTTGCGGAGTTGCCGGTAGTCGGTGGTTAGTTCCTGTGTGGTATATTTTTTATCCGGGTTATAATTACGCGTAGCCGTGCAGGATATGAAAACCATGCTGTATATCAGGAGGGATATGGTTAGTCCGGTCTTCAATACCCTTTGCATACCGTTATCCTTTCACGTTAATGGGGTTCCATCCCTGAGCAATGAGGTCGTGTGCACTGCCTCCTTTGGTAATTAATTTATTGCCTTTTTCGGGTTCGGCGATATATCCTATTATTGAAATATCAGGATGCTGGCTGACGGCTTCATATTCAGTCTGTGCTATAGTGAAGAGCAGTTCATAATCCTCTCCGCCACTTAAGGCGCATGCGGTAGGGTCCAGTTCCAGTTTATAGGCAAATTGACGGGCATCTTCGTTTATCGGAATCTTTTCCTCATAGAGTACACTGCCACATCCACTTTTTTCACAGATATGAAGCAGATCGCTACTGAGCCCATCACTTACGTCAAGCATTGCGGTGGGTTTAATGTTTTTTTCAGCAAAAAAACCGATGATGTCCTTTCGTGCTTCGGGCTTTAAGATACGTTGTACGATGTATTTCTGGTTTTCGAAGTCAGGCTGTACGCCCTGGGTTTCCATCCATATCTTCTTCTCCCGTTCCAGTAAGGTAAGCCCCAGAAAAGCGCTTCCCAAATCACCGGATACGCAGATGAGGTCACCCTTTTTAGCTCCTGAACGCGTAACGAAGTTGCCCGGAGCCACTTCTCCCAATGCAGTGACGCTAATAATCAGGCCCTTTTGCGAGGATGTGGTGTCGCCGCCCACAAGGTCCACATCGTAATATCGGCAGGCTGCATAAACGCCCTCATAAAGTTCTGCAAGCGCCTCTACGCTAAACCGGTTACTAAATGCAATACTCATTGTAAGCTGTTGGGGGATGGCGTTCATGGCATATACATCGCTTAGGTTTACCACCACACTCTTATAACCGAGATGCCTGAGCGGGGTGTAGGCAAGATCGAAGTGGATTCCCTCTACCAGCATGTCTGTAGTCACCACCGTTTGTTTTCCGAAATGGTCTATTACAGCTGCATCATCTCCTACACTCAGGATAGTCCCCGCATTGCGGGTTTCATTATTTTTTGTGAGATGGTCGATAAGTGCAAATTCACCAAGCGAACCGACCTCTGTTCTGGTTTCTTCATTCATATTCATGTTATTTACAGGGCATCTTCAATAGTTCCATTTACATATTGCAATAGTTCATCGTGGATATGCCCGTTGGTAGCCACTATTCCGTATTCGTAGGGAGAATATTTCTCCCCTTTCATATTGGTTACTTTTCCTCCTGCTTCTTCCACAATCAGGTATCCGGCAGCACTGTCCCACGCATGTAGCTGGTGTTCGTAGAAACCGTCGAACCTGCCGGCCGCAACCCAACACAAATCAATGGCGGCGCTTCCCAGCCTCCTTACAGGAATGCCCCTTGTAACCAGTCGTTCGAATACCTGTAGCGGGCCATTCGCCTGGCGAATATACGTATAAGGGAATCCCGTCACGAGGCAACTGTGTATTACCTCTGCCTTTTTTGATACGTGGATGGGCTGGTCATTAAGGAAGGAGCCTTTTCCTCTTTCAGCGAAGAAAAACTCTTTAATAAAAGGGTTATAAACGGCTCCCATTACCATAGTATTATTGTGTTCAATTCCAATACTGACACAGCAGATTGGGATACCATTGGCGAAATTGATGGTGCCATCGATAGGATCGATAATCCATTTATAACCACTATCGGTTTTTACTTCCGGGCTTTCCTCGCTCACAATACCATCATCAGGAAATGCAGATTTAATAATTTTAATTATTGCCTTCTCTGATTCAAAGTCGGCCTGAGTTACCAGATTGTTTACACCCTCTTTGTTGGAGACTGTAAATTTGCCATTGAAAAAACGCTCTAACTCACGTGCGCCGGCATACGTCGCATCGATTAAAGTTTGTCTGTACATAATGCAAAGATTGTCTATTTTTATGAACCTCCCGAAGCCGGTTTGGGATAATAGTGCAATTTTCGGCAATCAGACCGGGTTTGAGCAGGAATGGATCACGAATAAATAATACGTACTGCTGCAACTCACGGTAATCATAGTTAATTATAATGTCAGGTATTTTTTGGAGCAATGCCTTTATGCCGTGACGGCTGCCTTGCAGGGTATTGCCGGAGAAGTGATTGTCGTGGATAACTGTTCTACGGACGGAAGCCGGGCGTATTTTGAAAAGGGTTTTCCAGGGGTGCGGTTCATTTTCAGTGAGGAGAACCTGGGGTTTGCAAGGGCGAACAACCTTGCACTGAAAGAGGCGCAGGGAGAGTACATACTTTTTTTGAATCCGGATACTATCGTTGCAGAAGACAGTTTCAGGAAGTGCCTTGATTTTTTCAGTTCGAAAGAGGATGCAGGAGCACTTGGGGTGAAAATGATTGATGGAAACGGGAGGTTCCTGAAAGAAAGCAAACGAGCCTTCCCTGATCCTAAAACATCTCTGTATAAACTTACAGGACTTACATCATTATTTCCCCGGTCAAAGGTGTTTGCCCGTTATTATCTGGGCCATCTTGGCGAAGATGCGGTTCACGAAGTGGAGGTATTGGCCGGTGCGTTTATGATGGTGAAACGCAATGTGTTGAATGTTACGGGTGGGTTTGATGAAGATTTTTTTATGTATGGCGAAGATATTGACCTGAGCTATCGTATCCGGGAGGCTGGATTCCGGAATTATTACTTTCCCGGGACTGTAATCATACACTTTAAAGGGGAGAGCACGAAGAAAGGAAGTATTGACTATGTAAAAATGTTTTATAAGGCCATGAGCGTGTTTGCAAAGAAGCATTATGGAGGGTCAAGATCAGGCTTTTTTAATTTTTTTATCCAGACGGGAATCTTCTTCAGAGGAATCCTGTCTGGCCTTAAGCGTGGTTTGCAGAGCGTGGCCGGCCTGGTGCTGCTCGATGTGTTAATAATACTGCTTA
>JACFNA010000115.1:3843-9544 GCA_019455085.1 Chitinophagaceae bacterium | reverse complement strand
CCGATCCATATTGCAAAGGCATAAAACGAGCCTACGTATGCGTAATCACGCTCACGAGGCTGATTACCTGCCTGATTGAGATAAATAACGATGGCAATACCCGTAAAGAAGAAGAGCAGCAGGGTCACAAGGAAATCTTTCTTGTCCCTGATCACATGAAAGGCCAGTCCAATCAATCCTAAAATAAATGGTAATGCAAAAAGGCTCGTGTTTGCCTTATCTTCTTTGAGCGAGTCGGGAAGTTTAGACTGGTCTCCCAGTCTCATGTTGTCATAAAACCCAATGCCTGTTTTCCAGTTTCCATCTCTTACATTACCCATTTCAATACCCTGGATATCGTTTTGCCTTCCGGCAAAGTTCCACATAAAATAACGCCAGTACATCCAGTTAAACTGATAGCTAAAGAAGAAGGCAATATTATCCCCCATTGTGGGTGAATCATAGTATTTTCCTGTCTTGGGATCTTTGCCTATCCCGGCAAATGAGGCGTAGTAATCAGCATGGCTCTGGTCATTATTGGAGTCCCACATTCTTGGGAAAAAGTGAAGATCCCCGGGGCTGTACACAGGAGTAGCTTTGGTACCTTTCTTTTCGTATTTTGTTTTACCCTTTACGTAGGTAGCTTCGTATTTCACTGTTTCGGGGGTAGCAGTAAAGTCCTGCCCTTTAAGGATAGGCCAGTCGCCATATTGCTCACGGCTGAGGTAGCCTACAAGGCTTGCCGGATTGTCCACATTGAACATATCAATGGGAGTGTTCGCATTAGAGCGGATCAGGGTGGTGACATAAGTCGAGAATCCCAGTAGCACAAAAGCAAAGGCCCACATTGCCAACTTCAGGAAGTTCCAGTTGCGTTTCATGGCAATTTTCAACACAATGTATATCAGTACGCCAATCAACACAAAGAAGAAGGCAAAGCCGGTGAAAAATGGCGCTCCGAATGAATTGGTAAACAGGATATCAAATTTCCCGGCCAGTTTGATAGTCCATTGAATCATTGGTACCTGCACTAACCCTGTGATGACACATCCTGCAATAAATGCCCAGAAAGTACCCCACCGGGTTGCCTCATACCTTTTAAAGTAGTAAACCATTACAATCGCAGGGATGGTCAGGATACATAACAGGTGTACACCCACGGATAATCCCGTCAGATAAAAAATTAAGATCAGCCAGCGATCAGCCTTTGTAAAATGCCCTTTTATACCTGCTTTTATTTCAGCAGTCACATCGTGCTCCCACTTAAGCCCGGCCCAGAACACGATTGCAGTAAAGAAGGATGAACTTGCATACACTTCAGACTCTACAGCACTGTACCAGAATGAATCGCTGAAGGTATAAGCCAGCGCACCTACTACGCCTGCCGACATGATTGTAATGAGTTCAGTAGAGGTGAACTCACCTGAAGGATTTGATTTTTCCACTATTTTTCTGGCAAAGTGGGTAATAGTCCAGAATAGGAAAAGAATAGTAAAGGCACTCATCAGGGCACTCATGGCGTTCAATCCGAGAATTGCATTATTAGGATCGCTGAACGGTATCATAAAGAGCCTTCCAAGAAGAATAAAAAGCGGTGCTCCCGGTGGATGGGGAATTTGAAGCTTGAATGCGCTGGAGGCAAATTCTCCACAATCCCAGAGACTGCCTGATGCTTCCATAGTTGCCAGATACGTAAACGCAGCAATAGCAAAAACAACCCAGCCGGTAATATTGTTAATCCGCTTAAAGTTCATATTGGTTTTATTTTTTCGAGTGAAGCAAATATAAAGCTATGATTCATAAGTAAAACAGGTAGTGCGTAAATTAATGTTAAGTAATTAGGGGTTGACGAAGAGCTAATTCCCGGTATTTTTTTGTGTAGAATCCATTTCTGACAATATGTATCACTTGTCTTTGTATTCTTACCGATTATCAAGGATTGGGAAGCCGTCCGGATAAAAAAATTATATTGCGTATTCTAATAACCTAAACCTCTTATTTATAATGAAAAGATTTTTTCTTCTGCTCACATCCGCTCTCCTGTTGAATGTTGTATTGGCACAGGACTCTGTGACTGTGGCAGATTACCAAAGAGCACAACAATTTTTGGGAGCAGGTACTTCCAGACTGGTAAAGAATGGTTCACTATTCCCGAATTGGATTGATGGAAGTAACTTTTGGTATAGCCGTACTGGAGCCTCAGGCAGGCTGGAATATTATCTGGTAAATGGAGCCCGAAATACACGCGTGCCCGCATTTAACTCTGAAAAGCTAGCAGCAGCCTTGTCAAAACAATCCGAAAAGCCTGTGTCGGCTGATAAATTAAATCCGGGTCAGCTTACCTATTCAAAGGATATGAAGACTTTTACTTTCACTTTTGAAGGATTTTCCTGGACTTATAATCCCAAATCTAACAAGTTGGTTAAAGGAGAAAGTGCCTCCCGTCCCCAAGGAGCTTCACAGGGAGGGTTTGGCTTTGGCCGGAGAGCATTCGGAGGTACATCACCGGATGGCACCAAGACTGTTTTTATCAAGGATGATAATCTCTGGATCAGGGAAGTAGCTTCGGGAAAGACGTATCCACTCACCAAAGACGGAATAAAGGACTATGGTTATGCTACTGATAATGCAGGGTGGAAACATTCAGATAACGCAGTAGTGTCCTGGTCGCCCGACTCTAAAATGATCTTTACATTTAAACAGGATCAGCGCCTGGTTGGCGATATGTATCTGGTTACCACTAATGTCGGCCATCCTAAGTTAGAGAGTTGGAAGTACCCGTTGCCGGGGGATGAGCATGTGGCCATGCTGGAAAGAGTGGTGATTCATGTGGATGAACAGCAACCCAGAATTGTGAAGTTAAAAATGGAGAGAGATTATCATCGTGCCACCACAGGTGATGATATCTCCGGTATGGGAGGCCTAGCAGATGTGGCATGGAGCAAAGATGGGTCGTCTATTGCATTTGTATCCTCATCGCGCGATCATAAGGTCGCTAAGTTCAGAATCGCCAATCCGCAAACAGGTGATGTAAGGGATGTCTTTTCAGAGACTTCACCTACCCAGTTTGAATCAGGTCAGATGGGTGAAAGCTGGCAATATCTTCCTGAGACCAATGAAGTGGTATGGTATTCAGAGCGTGATAATTACGGTCATCTTTATCTCTATGACCTTAATACAGGTAAGGTTAAGAATCAGATTACCAAAGGAAATTATGTAGTAGCCAATGTTACGAAGACCGACCTGAAGGAAAGAAAATTTTATTTCAATGCTTTTGGACTTGACCCTGTGAATCCGTATTACCGACATTTTTGTGTGGTTAATTTTGATGGTACAGGATTTCGGGATCTTACCCCTGAAGAAGGAGACCACAGAGTTTCTGTGTCACCTTCAGGAGAGTATTTTGTAAATACTTATTCACAACCGCATATTCCCCCTGTATTCAACCTCAGAAATATCAGAAATAATACAGTGCTTGCATTAGGTGAAGCCGATGTATCAGAGCTTAAAGAGAAACTGGATTGGAAACCTGTAACTCCTTTCAAGGTGAAAGCTGCCGATGGGGTTACCGATATCTACGGACTGATGTACACACCTACCAAAATGGAGCCTGGAAAGAAGTATCCGGTGGTGGACTATATTTATCCGGGCCCACAGGCAGGAAGCATTGGGGCAAACTGGGCTTTCTCTCCTGTAAGAGGTGATCATCAGGCACTGGCAGAATTAGGATTTGTGGTAGTGATGATAGAAGGTACATGCAACCCTTATCGCACAAAAGCCTTCCATGATATGTGTTACGGGAATATGGGAGAAAATACATTGCCTGATCAGATAGCAGGGATTAAGCAATTAGCTGAGAAGTATCCTTTTATGGACATAAACAAAGTAGGTATATGGGGACATTCGGGAGGAGGATTTGCAACCGCAGCAGCGATGCTTAAGTTTCCTGATTTCTTTAAGGTAGGGATTTCAGAATCGGGTAACCATGATAATCGTAATTATGAAGATGACTGGGGCGAGCGCTATATCGGATTGCTCAAAAAGAATGCAGATGGAACCGATAATTATACGATGCAGGCAAACCAGATGTATGCAGAGAATTTAAAAGGAAAGCTGTTGTTGGTGCATGGGCTAATGGATAATAATGTGCCACCCTACAATACGCTTCTGGTGGTAAAAGCCTTGCAGGATGCCAATAAAGATTTTGATCTGATTATCTTCCCGGATAGCCGACATGGTTTTGGTAAATATTCTAATTATATGATGCGTACCAGATGGGATTATTTTGTGAAGAATCTGAAAGGAGCATTACATCCTAAAGAATTTAAAATAGGACAGTAATCAGAATTTAGAAAGGGAATTCAAAATTGTATTCAATCTTAAATTTCAATAAACAAAAAGTCTAAACATGAAAAGAATTCTTTTTATAGCTACAGCATTCACTTTTGCTGTAAGCGCTTCAGCCCAGAATGGAGGCACCATAAAGCTGGAGAAAGGTAAAAAGTACAAGATCGAGAATAAAGTAACCACTAATAATGTAACTGATGTGCAGGGGCAGCAGGTGGAAAGTAATGTGGATGTCGCAGTTACCTACAATATAGAAGTTGCTGACTTCGCAGGGAACCGATATACAATAAAAAGTACGTTGTCTTCGGTCAGGATGAAGGCGAATATGATGGGGCAGGAGTTTAATTATGATTCTGATGATCCATCATCTTCAGGCGGCCCATTAAGTGTAGGGGTAGCCGATATAGTGGGTAAGCAAACTACTATTGTGGTAGATAATTCAGGACGACCGGTTGAAGAGGAGAAGGAAAAGAAAAGTGAGGTATCTTCTTTAGTAAATCAGTTTGGCAGTGCTGATTATATGGTGAAGTCTGTAGTGATCGCACTTCCGTCTAATCTGAAAGTTGGGGACACATGGAATGTGTCTGACCCCGAAACAGCACCGGTCGCCAACAACATCACCTACACGGTCAAGTCAATTGATGGTAATGTAGCCACCCTTGCATTTACAGGTACTACCAAAAGCAAGACAACTGTGGAAAATTCAGGTATGGAAATTCATACCAATTCAAGTGGGAAGGTGGAAGGTGAGGTTACCGTGGACAAGAGCACAGGCCTGGTTAAGGGTAATAAATCCAAATCTGAATCCACCGGCTCTGTAGAAATGATGGGGCAGGAGTTCCCTTTGCAGGCGAACATGGCATTGGAGACAACGGTTTCTGAGGTCAAGTGATTCATGATTTGTTTTGATATTCAAAGGAGGGTGCATTTAGGACCCTCCTTTTTTAATGGAGTTGTCAGTGGGTTTCCACCTGAGGAGAGGGGGTTGTATTCATTGCTATTGCGAAAAGTGATCTGCAATCACAATATGCATCCTGATGAGATTCCGCATCGGAGTGCGGAATGACAGTGGGTATGGTAATGAAACGCCGCATCATGTGCGGAATGACTGTGTTTTTATTCCCCTCCTCTGGAGGGGTGGCTGACGAAGGAAGACGGGGTGGTCTTTTTTTAGTGGTTGGTGTTCTCACCAACCACTAAAGCATCATTGCGGACTCCGACCCGTATTCTCAAGTATCATCCTGATGAGATTCCGTGTCGGAGCACGGAATGACTGTGAGTATGGCAATGAGATTCCGCATCGGAGTGCGGAATGACAGGGGGTATGGTAATGAAACGCCGCATCATGTGCGGAATGACTGTGTTTTTATTCCCC
>JACFNA010000115.1:2649-3743 GCA_019455085.1 Chitinophagaceae bacterium | reverse complement strand
TCCTCTGGAGGGGTGGCTGACGAAGGAAGACGGGGTGGTCTTTATTAGTGGTTGGTGTCCTCACCAACCACTAAAGCATCATTGCGGACTCCGATCCGCATTCTCAGGTATCATCCTGATGAGATCCCGTGTCAGAGCGCGGAATGACTGTGAGTATGGTAATGAGATTCCGCATCGGAGTGCGGAATGACAGGGCGTATAATGTTGAGATTCCTGTGTCAGGCATGGGATGGCGTTGAGAAATGGTAGGCACGCTCATTATATTTTACAGGCCCATATAATTCTGTCCTTGAAACCTTCCCATGTTTTTAGACTACTAATCAGTTGCTGATCGTAATCCTTATTATTTATAGGGTTACCTCCCTGAGGAGTAACGATCTTTCTTTCATCCACATTTAGTTCCACTTTAGTAGCATACCAACTGGTATGAAGCCGGTTAATCACAAGTCCTAAAATCATTCCCGGAAGGCCTGAGAAATTCTCGGGGCCATCGGGCAAAATAATTTCATCAGTATAAAATGCTACCACAAAAACAGAATCAAACAGAATAGTGGTTGCCCTTCGGCAATTGAAACCTGCTATTTCTCTGAAGTCATCCCTGATCTTCCAGACAATTTTGGGCAATGAATCACTAATGAAAAATTTCTTTTCAAACACATTCTTGCGTGATACCACCCAATCTTTTTCAAAATCCTTGTACACAATATTGTCCACAGCCGTCCTGCTGAAAATAAGGTTGCGAATATTGCCCAGGGGTTCATAAATAGAGCGGTTGTTGCCGAATTGCAGGGTGAAAAAATCAGAATTCACCTGATCCAGCTTTTGTTGTGATGTGCTTCCATACTCGCTATTGTAATACGCTCCGATGTTCACCTTTCTTTCATAGGTAATCTTCCCTTTAGTTATAAATTGCTGCGCTACACACGGTAATCCACAGAGTGTCCAAACAATAATAAATGTAAGTCTATACATTGCCCTTACTTTTTATAAGTGAATACCGTCTATAGTTGTTGGAGCCTTAGCTCCTTTGTTCTTGAAATTATAGGAAATCTGCAGCAGGCCATATTGACCAAAGGTAAGGTATCGCTGTTCCT
>JACFNA010000115.1:0-2639 GCA_019455085.1 Chitinophagaceae bacterium | reverse complement strand
ATTCGTACCTGTCATATCCCTTATTCTGGTCTAAAATATCAAAAAATGAAAATCTCAGACTGAGATTCTCTTCTTTTAAAAATCTCTTTTCCACGTATGCATTCCATAAATAAAGGTTGTTATTAGAATCGAAAGTAGTAGTGCGCTGTCTTAAGTTTCCGTTGAAGTCGGTTCCTATCTCAAATTTTCCGGGGAGTTGATAATTACTATTCAGTGAGAAATTGAGTACTGCTTAGCCCGTGGAAGCATCTTTACTGATACTGGATTGGGTGGCCCTGTATCCGGGTTGCAGTGCCAGATCTAAATCCATTCTTTCTGGAATTCTCGCTGCTGCCGTAAATCGCCATGAGAGATTTTGGGCAAGCGTAATATTCTCCATGTTGTTGATGTAGTTGGTGTATCGGTACACCCAAAGAATGGGCCCTGTCCCGATTCTCCAGACTGTCTTGGGAATCTGCATATTAAATACACCGTATATGCCTGCTGTATAGTTATTATCCGTATTCACGTATTTAAGTGTCCTCCTTCCGTCAGCGGCAATATTGTAGCTTGTGTTCACTTCATTATTAACCAGCGTTACCTGTCCGCCAAGGAAGAAGTAGATACTGTTCAACAGGCGAAAACTATTATACAACACATTAAAATAGTGTTGGAACGAAGGTTTTAAATTTGGATTGCCCAGTCTGATTGTCAGCGGATCAGAATTGTCTTTCAAAGGCTGTACCTGCTCAATCGTAGGCTGGATGGTGCTTCCATTATATTCTACCGAAAGATTCTTTGAAGTGGAGAATTTGTATTTTAAACTTGCTTTTGGATATACATTGAAATAGGTCGACCTGCCCGTAGTATCCTGCCACAGGTCATTTCTTAAAAAGTCTGATCTCAATACTGTACTCCCCAGTGAGAAATTTATTTTTGTGGTGACCAGCCTGTAGGATAACCCTGCTGAATGAATATGGTAAATGTATTTGAAGTTTGAACTAAGGCTATCCACAGGGTCCGTATAATCATCAGTGATGCTATTATAACTATGGTTGAGAATGTGGTTTCTGGAATCGAAATACTCATAACCATAACTAAATCCGAGAAAACTTCGCAAGGAGATGGGTAAAGTATAAGCTGCCCTGAGTGATGCGTCTAAGGCGGTAGATTTTTCCTTGCTTCTTTGATTGATAGAATCAGTTTTCAGAAAATTTCCCAAAACTCCGTAGAAGTCAGCTCCCTCTATTATCTGGCCGTTTAGCTTCCATGAATTGTATTGTTGGTTGAGCGACAGAGAAAAGGTCTGTCCCTGCTTTTTAAATTTTTTGCTATAAAACAGGCTGATAGATTCTGACTGACTTTCACCATTATAATTCTGAAGGCGGTTGCTCTCGTTGACCGGAACGCCGTTCTGTGCAGTGCTACTTAACTGGTAATTATAAGAAGATTCATTTTGGCCGGCACTTCCATGAGCGGAGATTTTAAGCGAAGAGGAGGAGTCGAATTGCATTTCATAACTTCCGGTTAGAGAGTGCCTGAGACGGAGTGAAGTGCCGGAAGAATTTGTCCGGTCAAAAAATACAGAATCCGGCAATATATTTCTGGCAAACTCATTGTCAGCAGTGCGTACCTGCAGGCGGTTAAACAGAAAGGATTGAACTACGTCATTCAGCATCCCATCCAGGCGTTGCTATAGTGCAATCCACCTTTAAGGCTTTCCGGCAAACCCTGCCCGCTGAAATTTCCGCTGCCCATTTCGTCTGCATTCTTACCGGAAACAGTTGTTACCCCTGTCTCTTCATTGGTCTGCACATTAGCTGCACTAAAGCCATAGTTGCCGGCTATTGTCCAGTCCAGGCCCGTTTCGGAAGTAGTGCCTGCTACTGCAAAAGCGGCCAGCTTCCTCTTCTTTCTGAACGCATTAATCATCGCTCTGAAATTGTAATAGCGATCTAATCCACCCGCAGCTACAGTTCCAAAATATCCCTGTTTGGATTCATCTTTCAATTCCAGATTTATAGTCTTTTCACTTTTACCATCATCGATTCCTGTGAGTGCGGCCTGGTCACTCTTTTTATCAAATACCTGAACCTTCTGCACGGCATCAGCCCTAAGGTTTTTGGTCACAATGGTAGGGTCGTCACTGAAGAATTCTTCTCCATCCACCAGGATCTTTTTCACTGTCTGTCCCTGGGCAGTTACCGTGCCATCACTGGATACCTGAAGCCCCGGTAATTGTTTAAGAAGGTCTTCAACTGTGGCATTTGGTTTTAGCCTGAAACTGTCTGCCATATATTCGGTGGTATCCCCCTTGATTCGAATGGTTCTTTGCGATATTATCACTTCTTCCAGTACACTGGCCCTTGGAATCAGAAATAGACGTCCCAGATTATTGCTCTGATCCGGGAGAATGGTGGTTCGGGTAACAAAATCTGCATAAGTAGGACAGGTGATGAGCACCAGATAGTTTCCGGGTGGAACGGATTTTCTGAAATTTCCGGAAGGATCTGTCCTTACAAAAGAAACGAGCGTCGAATCTTCTACGCTGAGGAAAGCCACTACTGCATTTGAAATATTGCTATTATGAATAGAGTCCACAATCGATCCTCTCGCCTCGCTCAGTTGCGCTGACACAAAACAGGGCCACAGCATCCATG
>JACFNA010000410.1 GCA_019455085.1 Chitinophagaceae bacterium | reverse complement strand
GACCCATCCCGGGACTGCGCTGCGAAACACAGTCTGCGGGATGGGTCGATCTTGTCATAAATTTCCAAGCACTTCCCCCCGATATAGTAGATAACCCAGCTGTTTCATGGCGGCCTCATCGGCGATTCCGAAGCCGCCGACCTGAAGATCAAGGTGACACTCCTGTACTAAAAATTACTGAATCGTCAGTCGGTAATTATACGCGTCTGTCATACCTTGATGAACTCCATTTCGTATTTAATTCAAGCGCTACTGGCTTATGGATCGTCTATCCTGAGGATTTTTCACTAGAGGCCGTTTCGGCCTTTCTTCTCAATCCGGTGTTTGGTTTTTGCTTAAGGATGCGGGAAATCACCTGCATGCATGCGACTGCTATCGCAGTAGATGAAGAACATGCGCTACTGGTTGCCGGAGCGTCTGGCGCCGGAAAATCGACTATTGCAGCCCTATTTGCATTACATAACCATGGGATTGTATCCGACGATGTGAGCGCACTATGCATCCAAAACGGTCGGATTTGTGTCCAGCCAGGTTATCCAAGAATACGCTTATGGCCTCAAAGCACTGGTGCGCTTTTAGGCGATGAAGACACACTTCCCCCGATCGTTCCAACTGTGAATAAGCAATATCTGGATTTACCAGCACATAGACTTCAATTCGTGGATAAAGCGCTACCAGTAGGCGCAGTTTATGCATTGCACGCACGGGGCGAGGAATTAGCTATCAGCCAAATGAAAGCAAGTGAAGCACTTATATCTATGATGAATAACACATATATGGACTATATTCTGGATCCTCATTTGCGTTCCATAGATTTGAAAATGTTAGGCTTATTGGTGGGACAGGTTCCTGTTTATACTGTTACCCCTCAGGATAATCTCAAGAGTCTCGATCGGTTGTACGAAGAATTATTGAGGCCCGTTCAGTGTGAATCCTAAACGATCGCAAAAAGATGGCAATAACGTATTAACATTGCTTCTGGTAATTGTCGTCTTCCAGGTAGTTCCCACCATTCCTGCTTCTCTAGGAGTACCGTGTGGAGACAAACCATGGTATGCGCGCAATATTTGGGATATGCAAATATATGAAAATCGCTTATATGTCGGCTGTGGAAACAGCAGTAATTCGGGTCCGGCACCCAATTCGGGTCCGGTGGCAGTCTGGGCATACTCTGCTGA
>JACFNA010000409.1:802-1180 GCA_019455085.1 Chitinophagaceae bacterium | reverse complement strand
AAAGAAGGCGTATTTATTGGAGCGCTTCCTGTACGTGTGATTGAAAAAGGAATTGCCGGATCGGGACTTTTAGCTTCTATACTGGTTGATAAATATGTAGATCATATGCCGCTGTATCGGCAGTTTCAACGTTTTAAACGAGAAAAAATACCTATTGCTTCTTCCACCTTGGAAGGGTGGGCAAGACAAAGTCTGGAACTTTTAGATATTCTTTACAAACAATTATTAGAAGACACAAAAAGCCAAGGATATCTTCAGGCGGATGAAACACCAATCCGAGTGATGGATGCTGCAAAGAAAGGCACAACCCACCAAGGATACTATTGGGTATATCACAATCCCATTGATAAAACCGTATTTTTTGACTATCAGCCCGGA
>JACFNA010000409.1:0-792 GCA_019455085.1 Chitinophagaceae bacterium | reverse complement strand
CCGGACGTAGTGCCAAGGCTGCGGAAAATGTATTGTCCGGATTTAAAGGATACCTCCAAACTGACGGTTACAGTGTGTATGACAAGATCGGAAAACAGGAAGGTGTGACGCATTTAAACTGTTGGGCACACGCACGCAGAGAGTTTGACAAGGCCAAAGACAACGACAAGGCCAGGGCAGAAAAAGCACTCACGTATATCCAGAAGCTTTATGCTGTGGAAGCAAAGGCTCGTGAAGAAGCAATGGAACCGGATCAGCGCAAGGAACTGAGACTTGAAAAATCATTACCTGTTCTCAATGAATTTGGTAAATGGATGGTGGAGGAATTAAAAAATCACCCCCTGTTGCCTAAGAGCCAAATCGCAAAAGCCTTCCGCTACAGTCTGGACCGATGGGATGGACTGAGTGCGTATTTATATGACGGCATTTTGGAGATCGATAATAATCTTGTAGAAAATGCCATTCGTCCTGTTGCTTTGGGCAGAAAGAATTATTTATTTGCCGGATCGCATAAAGCCGCTGAACGCGCTGCCGGAATCTACTCCTTTATGGCTATCTGCAAAAAACACGATGTAAATCCCAATGAGTGGCTGAAATACACGCTGGAAAACATCCTGACCATCAATCACAAAAATC
Organism: Chitinophagaceae bacterium; assembly: GCA_019455085.1. Taxonomy (GTDB): domain Bacteria; phylum Bacteroidota; class Bacteroidia; order Chitinophagales; family Chitinophagaceae; genus Ginsengibacter. The sequence continues at coordinate 156 of JACFNA010000409.1, read as the reverse complement.
TACGTGATCTTTATCCGCAGAATTATAAAAGGCTGCAAGCGGAAAAATAGTGTCCTGAATTATTATCTTGCTGCGCAAGATGTAGTTGGTGGGGTGGATACGGTTTTTCAGCTTTAAGATAAGTTTTTAGTCCGCGAATCAAATGTTCCGACAAGG
>JACFNA010000114.1 GCA_019455085.1 Chitinophagaceae bacterium | reverse complement strand
AAGAGTTCTTTCCTCCCATGAAGCCCGGTTATTCTTTAAAAGTGGCAGAAAGCTCCTGCCATCAAAATCAATCTTGCGATCATTTCTCAATCCACACATATTTATCAGGGTGGGCATCAGATCAAACCCGGCCAGTAAGGTGTTTATATCCTTGCCACCCTCTATGCCTCCCCCCGGCCATCTGATAAAAAAGGGAACTCTGTGTCCACCATCGTAACTACTTCCTTTCAATCCTCGCATTCCGGCATTAAAAAAGTAAGGCTGCCCTGGCTTTGGAAGTGACACAGCCGACCTGCCATTGTCAGACATAAAAATAATTATTGTATTATCTATCAATGCAAGTTTCTTAAGTTGAAGAGATAGCTTTTGGATATTCTCATCAATATTGGAAATCATCCCTAAATACCTTGAAGTATTATCATCAATCCCCTTCTCTCTCAGAGGAAGTGTATATTCATTGGGAACATTATACGGGTAATGAGGCGCATTGGCAGATATGTAACAAAAGAATGGAGCTGCCTTATTCCTTTCTATAAAGTTAATTGCATTTTCAAACCAGACATCTGTGCAATAACCTTCAAAGAACTCATTCTTTCCATTGTGAACATATATATCATCAAAATAATCGTTACGCCAGAAATCATCGATCTGCCCTACTCCACCCCCTTTGAAGGTCAATACTTCCTGAAACCCACGGTATTGAGGAAGATAGGGATAATTATCTCCCAGATGCCACTTTCCGAATAACCCTGTATGATACCCATTCTCTGCAAATATTTCAGATAAGAATACTTCGTCTTTATCAGGAAATGACCTGCCTGCCAAAGTATGCCATACTCCGGTCTTTGCCGAGTACTTCCCTGTAAAGAGAGATGCCCGTGTGGGTGCACATGTAGGGTCCACATGAAAATCAGTAAGGCGAACACTCTCTGCATACAACTTGTCTATCGCAGGTGTTTTCAGATACGGGCCTCCCAGACACGACAAATCACCATATCCCATATCGTCAACCAAAATCAGTATCACGTTGGGTTTACTTTGACGCTCCTTCACAAGGTTGTTCCGGGCCAATCCTCCAACGGAGGGAAAAGTCCAAATAAGCACAAGTATCAACCTAATGATATTTTTTTTCATAAAACCCATTCCTGATTTCTATCCTGAAAAGACGGTTCAAAATATTGGCAAAAGCCATCAACCCTTCTCTGTAAAAATATAACTTACTCCATAAGTAGTACCTATTCCAACATATACTATTTTATCATTTCATTACGCCACTAATTTCTGTTACCCGCAAATCTGGTGTACAGTCCCATTTTTAGAGTAATTTCCAATAGTCATTTGATTAGCCAATTGCAAGTTTATTTATGAAATCAGTTTTCATTCTATCCATTACTTTCTTAAGCACATTGTTCGTCTCCAGAACTGAGGGACAGACAAAACCAAACATCGTGCTTATCCTTACAGACGATATGGGATATTCGGATCTGGGAATTTACGGTAACCCTGTAATTAAAACACCTTTCCTGGACAGCCTGGGGAATGAAGGATTTGTATCTACTAATTACGTCGTATCGAGCCCTTCCTGTACTCCCTCGCGAGCATCTTTGCTCACGGGAAGATATGCATCCAGATACAACCTGCCCGACCCTATTGCGCCAGGGTCTCCTCTGGGACTGCCTGATGAAGAAATTACCATTGCCGAAATGTTAAGAGCTAACGGGTATTATACTGCCATGGTAGGAAAATGGCATCTGGGGGATCAGCATCATTTTAATAAACCTAACGGTCAGGGGTTCGATTCATTCTTTGGAATGCTATACAGTCATGATTATCGAAGGCCATACGTACAGACCGATACTGTTATTAAACTCTTCAGAAATAGTGCTCCCGAAATTTATGCCCCTCATGATTCTATACTAACTCAAACCTACACAAAGGAAGCAGTGAGAGTGATAGAAAACCAAAACCCCGACAAACCCTTCTTTTTATATGTAGCACACAACATGCCTCATCTTCCTGTGTACTATGCGGCCCAACTGTCTGAAAACAAAAGCAAAGCTGGTGGACCATTAGGAGCTGTGGTCTCAGAAATAGATGAAAGCACCAGAAAAATTGTTCAGGCGCTGGAGAAGAAAAATTTATTAGACAATACAATCATCATCTTCTCAAGTGACAATGGTCCCTGGAGCCTGTATCCGCCACGGATAGAAAAAGATGGCGTAACTAAAAGAAATCATGCAGGGACAGCCGGAATATTCCGGGGTGCGAAAACGCTCTCTTATGAAGGTGGGGCAAGAGTACCTTTTATTGTATTTTCTTCAAGGGAAATTAATAAGAAAATAAAATCGTCTGTGCCAATAAGTAACCTTGATTTACTACCTACTATAGCCGAATGGACAGATTCAAATATCCCGGCAGGAAGGCAATTGGACGGGCAAAGCATTGCCGCACTATTGACGGGCACAAAAGGAGACATGGATTTTATACACAAACCTATTTTTATCGTGAATCACGGAAAACCTGAAGCCGTAAAATCGGGTAAATGGAAATATCGCGACGCTCCTGAATGGAAGAACCCAGCGACTGGCGAAGTAATAGCTGCTATTTCAGAACTTTTCGACCTGGACGCTGATCCCGCGGAACGTACTAATTTGATTCAAAGCAACCCTAAAAAAGCTGAACAGATGAAAGAAATATTTAAGTCTTTCGCAGCATATAACGAGTATAGATAACGCGTTTGTTTGGTAATTAACCGGTAACCATTAAAATAGAAACTCAGAGTCTGGTGAGGCGTATTTCAGTCATCCGGTTAATGACTGCATCGTCCCTGTTTTTTGTCAGTTCTATCGTGAATATCCCTTCACCTTTATTAAAGAACAATTCTCCAACAATCTGCTGAGTTTGTGGTACTAATTCCTTAACAATTGCTTTTTTCCCATAAGAAAATTTCATAGACATTCCTTCACTAGCCGCATCCGAAGTGAGCAACTCTATTCTGTACTTTCCCGGCAGAAGTACATTGAATTGATAGGTCGCTTTATCCCCCACTCCTTTCCAGTTACCAAGAAAATGGTCACTGTTTACCAGGTTACCAGAAATACAGTTTGTACCGTACGCAGGCACTTCCACTACACGCTTCCCTTTCCAGCCTATTTGAAACCAGGGAGCCTGAAAAGACTTTTGATTTTCCACAATATCTTTATACCATTCCCTCAAATCTTCAGTCATGGATTTCACTTTCTCCGGAAAGCGTGAGGCCACGTTCTCTGTTTCCAGACTATCACGGGTCAAATCAAACAAAAGAGGGTTCCCTGAAATATCAGGTCTTGGCTGACGGCTTGGATTCATCAACAATACGAAATGTTCATCTCTTACTGCAAGCGTCTGGTCGTCAAATTGAATCCTGGATCTGACATCCGGCGAAATCGGCAGATAAGACTCTCCTTTTGCCGTCCCCACTTGAACGAACCATTTTGCCAGATAGACTTTCTTTTCAGGTAACACATCTAAATTATAATACAGGTATGGTTTAATGCTTCTTCCGTCAAGCGGATGCCTTGTCTTGTAGTCATACGATCCAATCAGATCCATCATCGTAGGTAGTATATCAGTCATGTCAACCAAACGTTGTACGTATCCCGGTTTGTAATGACCAGTCCACCTGAAAAACAATGGTGACTTGACACCGTTAGCCCAGTTTGTTGCTTTCCATCCGGGGAAACCACTGGGATTTCTTTGTTCCCATTCGGATTCAGAAAGTACTCCCAGATTCCGATCTGATCGCTGTGGTCCATTATCACTCATGAATACGACAATCGTATTCTCTGCCAGACCTTCTTTGTCCAAAGAAGCAAGCAATCTGCCTATCTCCCCATCAACCAGATCAACCATTGCGCACAAGGTAGCATAGCCCCGTGCCAGACCCTTATCAAGATATTTTTTTACTTTTTCTTCAGGAGCCCTCCACAGTCCATGAGGATCAAAATAAGAGACGTAAGCAAAGAAAGGTTTATCCTTGTGCTTCCTGATAAAGTCAATGCCATAATCAGTTATTACTTCGGTGGACCATCTCTGCTCCTTTACTGCAACATCATTATATCTTCCTTCACTGGGAAAATACTGATACAGTTTTGCCATATAGGCTTCATCAAAACCTCTGTCCCACGGAAAATAACCATCTGTTTTTCCACTATGCCATTTCCCAAACATCCCTGTAGCATACCCTGCCTCCTTAAAAAGCTCTGGCAGGAGTGTTTCATCAAGGTTAATAAAATCATGGCCTCCATGCACACCTGCTACCCCTGTCTTCAGAAAATGACGCCCGGTTAACAACATCGCTCTCGACGGCGCACAAACGGAAGCTACTGTAAAATCAGTGAATCGGACCGATTGAGAAGCCAGTTTGTCGAGGTGAGGAGTTTCCAGATCTTTCCGTCCATTAAAACTCATATCGTCGTAGCCCATGTCATCGGTCTGAATCAAAAGTATATTTGGCCGGCTTCCCATACTGTTATCCTGGGAAAACCCAAATCCGGGTACCAGTGGCATTATCACACCGGCTGTTAATGAAAGAAATATCAGCTTTTTACTAAGTTTCATTTTTCAAAAGTTACTTTTTTCACAAACGCAGCCAAATGACTATAAAGGCCTGCTTTACCCAATGAATGATACAGGGTAAATCGATCCGCAATCCCTAACTCCTTATATCTTTCTTCAATCTTTTTACCATTATCCGGAGTGTGGCCATCTTTACTGCCAGGAGCTTCGGCATAAGCCATTACCATCAGCGGAGACGTTTTGGAAATATCTTTTGTAAAGTCGCGGACTTCCCAGGCCATATTGGGAAGTGCCTGCACAAAATAAGCCCCTTTGATATTTACAGGAAATTTATTGGCCCCGGCAAAAGAAATAACAGAACCTCTGGACTGACCTGAAATTACAACCTTATTGACATCAATATTATATTCCTTGTAATGTGCATTTAACCAATTCATTACTGCGTTAAAATCCTTTTCTCCCTGTTCTACTTCTTCCGCTTGGGTAATTCTGGGTACCGACTCCCAGCTTATTACAGAAATTCCGGCTGCCTGCAAGGCTTCCCACACGCCTGCCGGAAAATTATCGGCTGTAACATCCTGTCCATTGGCATGCGCCCAGACTACTACCGGGGTAGGATTACCACTTTTGGCCAGATATATATTGAGCCAACTATTCTCACCATCTCCATACTTAACATGGGAATAAGTAGGCACCGCCTTCTGCCCATAAACTGCAATGGAGGAAAACAATAATAAACTATAAAGAAGCTGTTTCATAAATTAATCGATTTTACTCTTTGCCAGGCCGGCTATAACCTTCACTAATATACTTTTCTAAAAGAGAGGATAACCTGCTAACAATTTCCGGATGACGGTTATAAAGGTTCTCTGTTTCCATCTTATCATTATTAAGGTCATAAAGTTGTCCTTTGGGCTGTCCACTTTCGGCGGGTGTTAATCCATGCCTGCCATAACCGTAGGGGATCAGTTTCCACCCATCCTCAGTAATCGAAAGCCCCCTGACATTTCCACTCTGATTAACAATAGCTCCTCTTGCCATTCTTTTTTCATTTCTTGTACCCAAAATAACAGAGGATACATCATAACTATCTTCACCATACTTTCTATCTATCTCTGTACCTGCAATATGGGCAAACGATGCCAACATATCTGTAAAGCTTATTCTTTTATCTGAACTCTTCCCTTTCTTCACAACACCCGGCCATCTAACAATAAAAGGTACACGAACACCCCCTTCCCATATTTCACCTTTCTGGCCTCGCCTGCCATAGTTCATCTCGTGATGATATTTCTCGGTGAATCCTTCAGGTGTAGCACCTCCATTATCCGCCGTAAAGATTACCAGCGTATTGTCATCTGCTCCCAGAACTTTGATTTTATCCAGTATGGTTCCAACTGACGCATCTATTTCAGTTACAAAATCACCATAGGAGCCGGCATCCGAACGCCCTACGAATCTCTTTTGAGGCACCCAGGGGAAGTGAGGTGCTGTTAACGAAAAAAACAGAAAAAACGGCCTATTATTCTTTGAAGCATCCTCTAAATAATTCACTGCCTCACCGGTAAGCGTTTCCAAGGTATTTATCAACTTGTAATCAGGTGCTATGGCACCACCATTATGTCTTTTTTCATAATCATTAAAATAAGCTCCCGTAACCTGCGACTTAATACTTTCAGTTGGTAAATTAACCACCTGCCCATTCCGTATAAAGCAATAAGGTGCCAGATTATTACCTGCCGGTGAAATGAACGAATAGTCAAAACCTACTTCATTCACTCCCCTAACCGGTTTTGTATAATCTACATTGAGATTTTCGGGCATGAAATCATCTTTTGTAAAAACAGGCCTCGAAGAATCTTGTGGCAACCACTCAAGGCCCAAATGCCACTTACCAATAATTGCAGTCTGGTATCCTGCCTTCTTTAAAAGAGAAGCTACTGTTTCCCTTTCATACTCAATCATGGGTCTTGAATATCCGCTTGCCACACCGGTAATGCCTGTTCGGAAATTATATCTGCCCGTCATAAATGCATACCGTGCAGGCGTACATAATGCTGCACTTGTATGAGCCTCTGAAAGAGTCCGGCCTTCCTTAATGAGCCTATCCAGCACAGGTGTTTGAATTTTTGAATCCGGATTTAATGCCGAAACATCACCGTATCCCATATCATCCGCCATTATTACCACAATGTTTGGGCGCCGTGATTTCTGTGCAAATATTGCCGTAGAAAAGAGGACTAGCGAAAACATCAATATGGTAAAACGTAAAATCTTCATTATAAAATATTTTCAGTCCAACAGCTACCCCCCATCGCCCGACTTTGCTTCAGGTCCCCAGCCAACAGACGGTGGAGCAGGCCTGTTATTAGAATAGTTATAAACACCCGCAGGCAATGCAGCTTTCCATCCGGCTTTCAGTCTTGCCGCTAACTTCTTCACCACCTCCCCATACTTCTTTTCTGACGCAACATTGACAGACTCAATTGGATCTGACCTGTGATCATACAACTCTATGGACATTAGGCTGCTATCCTTGTCTGACCGCCATTCTACATATCTGAAGTCTTTCGTTCTGATAGCATATCCTTCAAATCCATTACGTGGAAACTGGCTGAACGCCGCACTTTTCCATTCCTTCGCTGGATCATCGAACAATGGCAGAAAACTATTTCCTTCCAGATAATCAGCAGGCTCGAAACCTGCTAATTCTACCAGCGTAGGATAGATATCCACGTATTCCACAAATTGATTTATCCTTACCCCTCTTGCCTTCCCAGGCAATGAGATAATTAAGGGTGCCCGGGTTGCATTTTCGTAATTAGTCTGCTTACCCCATGTTCCCTGTTCACCCAGATGCCACCCATGATCTGACATAAAAATAACAATGGTGTTATCAAGTGCTTTGCTTTCCTTAAGCTGGTTCATGAGTTTACCAACCTGTGCATCCACATACGAAACACATGCTGCATAAGCATGCTTCAGTGTTTTCTGGTACTCTGGCGAAAACTCTCCATTTACTTTCGGAGGGGTCTTATAAGAATTAAGTTCTTTCTGAGACACTGCATAGGAAGGTGCACCTTTAGGCAGTTCAGGATTGACAGCTAATTGAATTTCACTGTCGTTGTACATATCCCAATATTTTTTGGGAGCACAAAACGGCAGATGAGGTTTCTTGAACCCTACCGCCAGAAAGAACGGTTCTTTTCCTCCCGCAAGATCTTTAATTGCTTTAACAGCCTCCTTAGCTATCTTACCATCCTGATATGCCTCGTCTGGCACATCCGCATTCTCAAATGGAGGAGTTTCTTTGCTTCTGCCCTTTGGCCCACCTAACTTGATGTTCTCTTCCGATGCATAAAATTTCAAACCTTTTGGAATATAGTTTAAAGTCTTAATCTTATCCTGAGGCCCATGATTAATTTTCCCAAAAGTGCGGACTTCATAATTCTGCCTTTCAAAATACTCTGCTATTGACGGGTGCGAAGGCCAGAAAGTATTTACAAAATATTCGCTGTAAGGATAATCTACACCGGTTGTATTAGGTCGTACTCCGGTAAGGAAACTAGCACGGGATGCTGCACAAACAGCCTGTTGCACGTAAGCGCTGGTAAAGACAGTCCCTTCATTTGCCAGCTTATCTATATTAGGAGATTTTATGTAAGATTCACCATAGCAATTCAACTCTGTTCGCAAGTCATCAGATATTATAAGCAAAATATTAGGCTTCTTCTCAGCCTTCTGAGAAAAAGCCGTATGGACTATTAAAATCATTATTGCCGTCCCCAGGCTTCTCAAATATCTAATCATACTCATTGATACTTTATCGCTTAATAATTTGATATTAGTATTTCACCATACCATTTGTGGTAACTTCCCGCATTTCATCCAGAGTTGCAGTGTCCTTGTACTTCTTTTGCAAATCAGCTAACTGGATTTTCAGATTAGAGATTACTTCTTTATATTTTGGATTGTTGTAGCTATTATTTAGTTCATGAGGATCCGATTGGAGATCATAAAACTCCCACACATCTATATCATAATAGAAATGAATGAGTTTGTATCTGTCCGTCCGAATTCCATAATGAGGTTGCACATTGTGCCATTTAGGATACTCATAATAATGGTAATACATTGAGTTTCGCCACCCGGATGGTACCCTGCCTGTAAATAAGGATTCAAAACTTTCTCCCTGCATTTCTTCAGGTACTTTCACACCTGCAAGACTAAGTAAGGTAGGTGCATAATCAATATTCACCACCATCCCATCGGACTTACTACCGGGTTTTATTTTACCAGGATACCGGATTATGAGCGGCATCCTAAGCGATTCTTCGTACATAAATCTCTTATCATACCACCCATGTTCTCCAAGATAAAAACCCTGATCTGATGTGAAAACAACAATAGTGTTCTTTGTAAGATTATGCTTATCCAGATACTCAAGTATCCTACCTACATTATCATCAAGAGATTTAACTGTGGAGAGGTAATCTTTAATATAGCGTTGAAATTTCCAGCGCTTCAAAGCCTCTCCTTTTAGGGTGTCAGAAGGCGAGACGTATTCTCCCCTAACCCCCTGTACATTCCACTTTGCCAATTCTTTTCCTCCAAGCCCCGGAGGTGGTGTAAGCTTTAGGTCCCTGTTTGAAAGATAGCTTTCAATGGTCATCATGGTTTTGCCGGCAGTGAGTTCCCTTGTAGCATAATTATCATCAAAGGTTGACGGAAAAGGCATTTCTGTAGATCCAAATAAATCAAGATTCATACTATCCGGATCCCATGGACGATGGGGAGCCTTAAACTGATAGAGAAGACAAAAAGGTTTGGACTTATCCCTCAAATTATCAAGCCAGTTAATCGCAAAATCACCTGTGAGTGTGGTTGCATAACCCTTTTCGGATACTGATCTTCCATTTTCATTGAATGTAGGATTCCAATATACTCCCTGCTCCGCATTATCAATGTGGTACTTAAAATAATCAAATCCTGTAGGCTGACTCCATAAATGCCACTTACCTATCACCGCTGTTGCATACCCCGCACTTTGCAGCAATTTGGGGAAAGTTACCTGAGTGCT
>JACFNA010000113.1 GCA_019455085.1 Chitinophagaceae bacterium | reverse complement strand
TGTCTGCAGTTTCATCATATCGTCAGGGGTGATCTGTTGCATGGCTCTCAGCCTGCGGTTGATTTCAAATCCTCTGTAGGGTGGGTAATTGCCTCCCAGGTAGTAAGGATAAGTAGTGTCTGTAGGCAACTGGTTGGCGCTGCTCACGAATCCGCGTTCGGGATTTACCTGATGTGGGTTTTCGGCTTGTGGAATCTGGTATTGCCAGAAATAATCGCTGTTGTTTCCTTCCATGATAAAGTCGCCCTGTCGCCTCCATTTTGCAGGAAATTCACCCTGAGCCCAGATGGCGATATCGCCAGCCTTGGAAGAGAACACACAATTCTGTCCGGGTGTGTGCAGGTTCTTGATCGCTTCCAGATAATCCTCATAATTTTTAGCGCGATCCAGCATGTAAAATGCTTTGCCGTCGTTGCTGGGGTCGTGTGCTTTCCATCGTACTGCATAATTCTTATTTCCGGTGTTGCGGTTACCGGTATATGACTTGTCATACATCACCGGGCCTATGTGGGTATAAGCCACTGTGTCCAGATAATCGGGCTGCCCTTTTACCGCAATCTTTTCGATGCGGAAGGTAGTAGGGTGCCAGGCACTGTCAAACCAATACTCCTTACGGCTTTCGTCTTTGAATTTGACTTCATAATAGTCGCGCACATCGCGCATGGCGTTGGTAAATCCAAATGCAATGCTGTCGTTGAATCCTATGATAACGCAGGGAGCGCCCGGAAAGCTGACTCCGTAGGCATTATATTCCGGGGTGTGTATCTGTATTTCGTACCACAGAGAAGGCAGGTTGAGCCCTAAGTGCGGATCATTACAAAGAATCGGATACCCGCTTTGGGTTTTGCTTCCGCCAACTGCCCAGTTATTGCTTCCGTTGTCTTTGTCAGGTTTCTGTTCGGTGATGTGGTTGGTTGATTTATAATTAAAATAAAGCGAATCTGCGGTGGCCGGTATCTTCAGTTCAGTGGCCGGAGGGTCAAAGGTGGTGCCTTTGGGAATGATGGGGTCAAGGGAATCCATCGCGATAGGAAATAGTTTTTCAAACTGATCTTTCGGGAAGATGGATTTGGCGTTGGTCATTTCAAAGTCGTTTTCAAAACCAGCCAGGTCAAGCGACATAAATTTCAGGAACAGCGCTGACTTCAGGTTGTTCCACTTCTCAGGTTTATAGCCCATTATTTTATACTCCAATGGCATACTTCGCTCGGTCAGCGACGCGATATAGGTATTAACACCGGCGGTGTAGCTGTCGTATGCTGCATGTACGGCAGGGTCTTTTTCGAGTTCTTTCAGAGAATTTTCTGCCGCAAACACCATTCCGAGCCGGCGCTTATCCCGGTCGTAACTGATGGCCTGTTCACCCACAATCTCACTGAGCCTTCCGGAGGCGGCACGTGCCTGAAATTCCATCTGCCACAGTCTGAACTTTGCATGCAGATAGCCCTGGATGAAGAAAGCATCTTCATCGTTTTGGGCAAAGATGTGCGGCACCAACCGCTCATCGAGATAGACGGAAGCCTTGTCTTTGAGTTGCGTGAAACTAAGGGTGGCATTATAATCCATATCAAAAGGATCTGCATTTTGCCAAACTCCGTGCTGCGGACTCATCAGTTTACCTAATGGAGCCGGTAAAACTGAAGTGGAATTGAGGATTACGATTAGAGCCACCGTGATAGCTGCAAATAAGGTCATTAGGAAAAATCTCATGTATTGCTGGTTAGGATGTGAGAATTATTTTTGAAAAGTAGTAAAAGATTTTTAGAGTTGGTATAGTTTGAGGCTTTTTGGAATATTTATTGACCGGCTTTTAGCCGGAAGATGCACCCGACAGCCTACATTTGTATTTATGGAAAATATTTCTCAGGATACCAAGAACATATTGGGACTACAACTCGTCACCGATCCCCGCTGGGTGGATCTGGCCTCTAAATCTATTGAAGAAATTCTTACAGACCATGCCTGGTGCGAGCAGAAAGCAGCAACCAGTTGCATTTCATTAATTCAGACTTATAATAATCGTACAGAATTGGTGAAGAAGTTGTCACCGATAGTTACGGAAGAGTGGGGGCATTTCAGACTGGTATTGCGCGAAATTACTAAACGAAAGCTCAGCCTGGGTAAGCAGCGAAAGGACGTGTATGTAAACAAACTCCTGGAATTCCAGATGAAAGGGGGCAGCCCTGAGGATCGCTTTCTGGATAAATTGCTTACAATGGCGCTGATTGAAGCCAGAAGCTGCGAGCGTTTTAAGCGATTGAGCGAAGGGCTTGAAGATCCCTATCTGAGGAAGTTTTACCGCATCTTTATGGAGAGCGAAGCGGGGCATTACACACTCTTTATTACACTGGCCGAATTGTATCTGCCTAAAGAAAAGGTCAGAAAACGCTGGGCCGCATGGCTCGCGTACGAACGGGAAGTAATGGAAAATCTGGAAGTGAGGGGCGACCGCGTGCATTAATAATTTACTTTTGCGGTTTTAGTATGATGTCATTAACAGATTTAATCCGGTCTGCCGTAAAGGAGAGTATCAAAGTGCTTTATGGCGATATTGCTGAGCCACTCGATATTCAGATTACCCCCACCAAACCAGAATTTGAGGGTGATTATACAGTTGTCTTCTTCCCACTGATTAAAGTACTGAAAAAGCGCCCTGACGAATTAGGTGCTCAGTTGGGCAATAAATTATTGGAATTATATCCTGATTCCTTTTCAAAGTTCAATGTCATAAAAGGGTTTCTCAACCTTTCATTTGCTGATAGCCTGTTGAGCGATTTCCTACGGGAAAACTACGCCAATAGTTCATTTGGCATCCAGCCTTCAAATGGCAAGACGGTGATGGTAGAATATGCCTCGCCCAATACCAATAAGCCAATCCACCTGGGCCATCTGAGAAATATTTTTCTGGGATGGAGTATGGCTGAGATTCTGGAAGCAAACGGATTTAAGGTGGTCAAATCATCTATAATCAACGACCGCGGAATTCATATCTGTAAGAGTATGATTGCCTGGCAAATGTTTGCCAATGGCGCTACCCCGGAGTCGACCCATACCAAAGGAGACCACTTCGTAGGTAATTACTACGTAAGATTTAATGATGTGTATCAGGAGCAGATAGCCGCACTGGTGGCAGAGGGTATGGATAAGAAGCAGGCAGAACGCGATGCGCCGATAATGAAAGAAGCACAGGAAATGCTGGTGAAGTGGGAGCAGGGCGATGAGGAAGTGAGGAGCCTCTGGGCTACCATGAACGGATGGGTGTATAAAGGATTTGATGAAACGTTTAAGCGTATAGGTATTGGGTTCGATAAAGTATATTATGAAAGTGATACCTACCTGCTGGGTAAGGATTATGTGAAGGAAGGCCTTGACAAAAACATCCTTTTTAAGAAAGAAGACGGAAGTGTGTGGATAGACCTGAACGATGTGAAGCTCGACGAGAAACTGCTGCTCAGAGGTGATGGCACTTCGGTTTACATCACTCAGGATATCGGGCTGGCAGTGCAGAAATTTGAAGAGTATTCTTTAGAGAAAAGTATTTATGTAATAGGAGACGAGCAACTCCACCACATGAAAGTGCTTAAGGAAATATGCAGGAAACTGGGCTTTGGCTTTGCAGATGCTATTTACCACCTGAGTTATGGCATGGTAGAGTTGACCACCGGTAAAATGAAAAGCCGTGAAGGCACGGTGGTGGATGCCGATGATATCGTGGAAGAAATGGTGCAGACAGCCGCGGCACACACAGCCGAACTGGGAAAGGTGGAAGGTACTACTGAAGAAGACTTGAAAGCCCTGTATGAAACCTTAGGATTAGGCGCAATGAAATTCTATCTGCTGCGGGTGGATCCAAAAAAGAGGATGTTATTTGACCCAAAAGAGAGTATCGATTTTCACGGATTTACCGGCCCCTTTGTACAATATACCTATGCCCGTATCAAATCTATTCTTCGTAAGGCAGGCGTAAGTGCTGAAACGATTTCATTCAGCACATCAGACAGCCTGCTACCACTCGAAAGGCAGCTGATGCTATTGCTTGAAACCTACCCGAATGTGCTGGCAGATAGTGCGCGGGATGTAAATGCATCGCTGGTGGCCAACTATGCATTCAGCCTGGCACAGCTTTTCAACAGTTTCTATGCCGAACACTCCGTATTGAAAGCAGAAACTGACGAGAAGCAACAACTAAGGCTTGCCCTGTCACTGTTCACAGCCAATGTGCTGAAGAGCGCCCTTAAGATGCTGGGGATTAGAGCGCCTGAAAGGATGTAGTGATCATTCTCTTCATTAATTGATTTTTTCTTTCTGCAATCAGGTACTCTGAATTTTTGAGGACTGTTCTCGGATAGTTGGAATCCTTATTTTTGTCTTTCTAAAACAAACTAACTTTTATGGCGCTCACAAACAGGCAGGTACTTACACTGGATGAATTTACTATTCGCGAAATGCGTGCTTTCCCAAAAGCTACCGGTGAGCTGGCAGGGCTGCTCAGAGATATCGGCCTTGCAGCAAAACGTGTGAATGTAGAAGTAAACAAGGCAGGCCTGGTAGATATTCTGGGCGATGCAGGTCACATGAATGTGCAGGGAGAAGAAGTGAAAAAACTCGATGAATTCGCTAACGAGCAGATGGTGGGGGTGTTAAGGCATGGAATCAGTTGCGCCGGAATTGCGAGTGAAGAACTTGACGATATCGTGGTGTTCGACGATGAGATCAGCAAACAGTCAAAGTATATCTGCATGTTTGATCCGCTGGATGGCAGTTCGAATATCGATGTCAATGTGAGTATCGGCACCATCTTCAGTGTGTACAGACGTACCACACCTGTGGGCACCGCGGTTACCATTGATGATTTTCTGCAACCCGGTAACCGAATAGTAGCAGCCGGGTATGTAATTTATGGAAGTAGTACGATCCTCGTATATGCAACAAAGAGAGGCGTAAATGGGTTCACACTAGATCCTTCAATAGGCGAATTCTGCCTGAGCCATCCCGATGTCAAATGTCCTGAAAAGGGGAAAATATATTCTATCAATCACGGGAACTACTATGGCTTTTCCGAAGGAATGAAAGAATATGTGGAGCGTTGCCAGACAAAAGACAAATCTAAAGGTGGCCCTTACACGCAAAGATATATCGGAAGCATGGTGAGCGATGTGCACCGTAACCTGATAAAGGGAGGTATTTTTATGTATCCGGGCACTACAGATAAACCGGAAGGTAAGTTAAGGCTGCTTTATGAGTGTAATCCATTCGCTTACATTATTGAAAGAGCAGGAGGAAAAGCAACGGATGGCCACATGCGCATTCTGGATAAGGTGCCGGGGCGATTGCATGAGCGCACTCCCTTTTTTATAGGAAGCAATTCGATGATGGCCGAGTTGGAAGAGTGTCTTTCAATGGATAAGTAATTTGTCTTGTTATTATGATTTTAGCATTTTTAGGAGTGTAATGGGATTCCCTGTCCTGAATTCCTGATTTTTAGCTGTTTGATATGCTTTTTCGGATTTTCAGAAAACCTATATTTGCGGATATTAAAAAATTATGAGACTAACGAATACCCTACGAAATGTGTCGGTCGCAGTATCGGCAGTTTTACTTTTTTCATGTACAGCCACTAAGCCGGCTCCGGTAGCAGTTGTAGCAGCGCCTGCTCCGCCACCGCCCCCGTCTACGCCCAAAGTAGTAACCGAACTGGATAGCGCTTCTTATGCTATAGGGGTGCAGGTGGCTACCTTCTACAGAAATCAGGGTATGGATTCTGTGAATTTTGATTTGATTCGTCAGGCTTACAAAGATGTGTACACCGATTCTCCATTAGTATTAGATTTAGAAGTAGCAAATATGACACTGCAGGAAAAACTCGAAAAATTTATGAATGCCAAACTCAATAAAGAGAAAGAAAAAGGAAAGGCATTTCTGGATTCAATTGCCACAAGGCCAAATGTGGTAAAGCTTCCTTCGGGACTGATGTATGAGATCGTGAAGCGTGGCGATGGTGCAATACCTAAAGCCACAGACACTGTGAGAACCCATTATATTGGAAGCCTGATTGACGGCAAAGAATTCGATAACTCTTACAAGCGTGGTGAGCCTCTCGAGTTTCCTGTGGGTGGCGTAATCAAAGGATGGGTAGAGGCCCTTCAGTTGATGCCTGTGGGCAGTATCTGGAAGTTGTATATCCCTTCGGAACTGGGCTATGGCGACAGAGGCGCCGGCGGTGCCATACCGGGCGGTGCTCCTTTGGTGTTCACTGTCGAACTGCTGGGAATCGTACATAAATAACTCCGGGGGTCATGACGTTGAAGTGGAAAACCCTGAAATCAGAATACCTCACCAAATACCCTTACTTCACAAGCAGGAAGGATACCTGTGAGATGCCCGACGGTAAGATTGTTCCCTCGTATTATGTGGTGGAGCTTCCGGTGTCTGTATGTGCAGTATGCCTTACGGATGAGAACGAAGTGTTGATTGTGAAGCAATACCGGCACCCGATTGAAGAGGTTTGCATAGAACTGCCGGGTGGTTTTGTCGACAAAGGAGAGACCCCTGAAATCGCCATCCGAAGAGAGCTGCAGGAAGAGACAGCTTACGAATTTTCAGAGATCATTCCTGTAGGAAAGATAGCAGCTAATCCGGGAGTACTGAATAACTTCACCTACTTCTTTATTGCGAAGGGGGGAAAGCCTCACGGAAAGCAACACTTTGATGAACACGAATTTCTGAAAGTAGAAAAGATATCTCTGCAGGAGTTAAAGCAACTTTTTCTGGACAATAAGATTATTCAGTCGCTGCATGCTAATTGCATCTTTTATGCGCTTCGTCATTTAGGCGAATTATGATGTAAAGCGCTCAGAAGTTTTTTTGTCCCGGATATATCTACTTCGGCTACGATGTAAACACTTCCGCAAACAAGTATCAGATCATCTGCGCCTGCCTTCTTACACGCAGCTTCCACGGCTGTTTGCACTTTTGAATAATGCTTTCCCTTCAGGCCATAGGTGCCGGCAAGTAACGCCAGTTCTTTTGCGGGCATCGCTCTGGGGATTGGTGCCTGGCAGAAAAAATATATCGCATCACGTGGATAAAGGCTCAGCACCGCATCATGGTCTTTGTCTTTAACCATTCCGGTGACGATAAGGAGTTTTCTGAAATGAAGATAGCTGAGCTGATGCAAAATCTCTTTGATTCCCTCCCGATTGTGTCCTACATCCAGCACTACTTTTGGCTTCTGAAATATCACCTGCCACCTGCCGGTCAGACCGGTAAGTTTGGTCACTTTGGACAGGGCCGCCACTGTTTTTCGTGAATTAAGGCGAAATTTTTTCTTTAGCAGTTGCACACTTTGCAATACTGTGAGCAGGTTCTTTATCTGGTAGTCGCCAATAAGGTCTGTCTGATACCACTGCCTTTTACCTGTGGCAACGTTTTCCACCCGGGTACAGAGGTGCTTTCCTTTTATTTGGTGATCCAATACGTGGAGTAATTTATCTGCGAAATAGATATCACTGTTCCTTTCTTCAGCCACCTCCAGAAACACCTGTGCTGTTTCGGGGTGTGTTTCTCCGATCACCACGGGTATGTGTGGTTTAATGATTCCTGCTTTCTCGAAGGCGATTTTGGGCAGGGTATCTCCCAATACATCCGTATGATCCCACCCGATATTGGTGATGACGGAGAGTTCCGGCATGATGACGTTTGTGCTGTCCAGTCTGCCTCCCAGGCCTGTTTCTATAATGGCAATATCCACCTGCTCCTTTGCGAAATAATCCAATGCCATCCCGAATGTGAGTTCAAAGAAAGAAGGATGCACCTCGGCAGCAAATTCCTGATTGTGCTTTACAAAACGGGTAACAAAGCGCTTTGGGACCATCTTTCCATTGATTCGGATACGCTCTCTGAAGTCGTGAAGGTGGGGTGAGGTGTAAAGCCCGGTCTTATACCCATGTTCCTGAAAGATAGCGGCAAGCATATTAGAGACAGACCCTTTGCCGTTGGTGCCGGCTATATGTACTGTCCTGAATTTCTTTTCGGGGTGCCCGAGATGTGCGCAGATCAGCCGTGTGTTGGTCAGGTCAATTTTTAAAGCTTTGGCTCCGGTGCGGCTGAATATTGGCAGCGCGCTATACAGATAGTCTATTGCCTCCTGATAATTCAAGATCAGTAAATTTTTATCCGCAAAATTATTGAATGAAAAAGTGAAACGTACAAATGAAGTGTCGGGAGTCAGTCAGGCTTATTCATCTTCTATACTCATGCCACCTTCAAAGATTTCTGCAATTTTTTTAGCCTGATAAATGTTCTTGTCAAACTTATTGCCCAGTACGATGATGGTAAGAGAGTCCTGAATGTCGCGGATGAAAACCGTATTGTTTCCATGCCACCATCCATTGTGATAGATGATCTTTCTACCATCCGGATACACATTCATCCTCCAGCCAAGCCCATAATTCCTGATACCTTTCTTTTCATTGCTATAAGGAGTATAGGCGGCTTCCAGTGTTTCTTCAGAAAAGAACCTGCCCGATGAGAGCGCTTTATCCCATTTAAGCATATCCCTTACGGTGCTATACACATTCTTGTCGCCATAGCCTTTGTCCAGATAGGTGTCAGGCTCCTGCCTGCCGCGGTAATCGTACGAGGGCATAGCAGTGCCGCTGTCGCGATCAGGGTCATACACATAAGTATCCTTCATTCCCAGAGGGATAAAGAAAGTGGTCTTCAGATAATCTTCATAGCGCTGTCCTGATACTTTTTCTATGATGAGTGCAAGGAGCGAGTAGTTGGTGTTGCAATAGCTAAAGCGGGTATCAGGTCTGGCCGCCCTCGGCGGTACATGCTCGATCATATAATCGAGGATATCCTGATTGGAGCAATAAGTATGAGGTGCTCTTTTTACAGTCTCCATGAAGTAAAGGTAATTGGGCAGGCCGCTTCTGTGGTTGAGCAGGGTCTTTACCGTGACATCTTTATAAGGAAATGCAGGAAAGAACTTTTGCAGGGTATCCTCTAAATTCAGTTTATGATCCTGAACCAATTTTAAAATAGCCATTGCGGTAAAGGTCTTGGAAACCGATGCCAGATGAAAGGCTTTATTTTCAGTAAGGGTATCTTTTGTCTTCAGGTTGGCAAATCCATGATAATCCTCAAAAATTACAACCCCGTTTTTAGCTACCAGAATAGCCCCGTTAAATCCAGATCTTATCAGTGTTTTGTTGTAAAACTCCCTGATATGGTCCACATAGTATTTAAGCTTTTCAGGAGGGAACACATCAGTCGAACTGTTGAGCTGCGCTTCTGTATCGTGAGGGATAGGTTTAATTTTTCCTGATCCCGAACTGCAGGAGAAAAAAACAACGGAAACGAAGGATAATGGAATTAAAAGTTTCGATAAGGACATTCTAAAAAATTCAACAGATTAGGATTTATATTTGCAATATTACATACGAAGCACAGAATGGCAGAAAATAATCTTACAAGTTTTCCTAAAGAAAAAATAAATATCCTTTTTCTGGAAAACATCAACCGGGCTGCAGCCACACGATTTAAGGACGCCGGTTACAATTCCGTTACTATGTTGCCCGCAAGTCTTTCTGCGGAGGAATTGAAAAAGCAGTTGAAAAATATTCATATTCTGGGTATCAGATCTAAAACGCATCTGACTCGCGAAATATTGGAATCT
>JACFNA010000112.1:9253-9758 GCA_019455085.1 Chitinophagaceae bacterium | reverse complement strand
TCTCATTGCCGTTATTGAGTATTTCGGGCCTTTGGATATCCAGATACACATTGCTTCTTTCTTCTATTAATACCTGCACGCGTCCGTCGGTATAGACCTTGAGCAAATCAATCTTTTTCTGATCTCTGCTGGTTCTCGAAGCGTAGAAATAGTCGTTGGTGCCCAGCCAGGTAGGTGGGGTAGCACCGCCTCCAAACCCGAATCCAAATCCTCCTCCGGATTCCGTCTTGGAAACCTTCCTTGTCCAGTATCCGATCTGTTGGTTTTTGAATCGGGCTATGTCAATTTGCTTATTGGTCTTGGCTTTAAAGTCAAATAGATGAAGTTCGATTTCAGTGCTATCAGCCTCGCCAGGCATTTGATATTTATATGTTTCCAGAATAGGCCGTTTGCCGCCTGTGCTATTGATTACCCACAAATCGAGCAGATCGCGGTTATCTTTTCTGGTAGTGATGAAATATCTGCCGTCGGGTGACCAGATCAATCTTGCTCTCATTTTTTGTTT
>JACFNA010000112.1:0-9243 GCA_019455085.1 Chitinophagaceae bacterium | reverse complement strand
TTTTTGTTTGCTGAGCCTGTCAATGTTAGTAGTGTCGTCAATGCTGTAACTGTCTCCTGCCCATGCGTAGTTTCTAACACCTCCTTTGGTGAGTTCGTGCTCGACGACAGTTGAATCCTTTTCATTCTTCTTTAGTTTTTCATAATTGGCCCTGTCCATCCAGAAGAGATTATAGTTTTTTGCGTAGATAATGGCGGTACTATCGGGGTTAAAAGATGCCCACGAGAGCTCTGGCTTGGTAGTATCCTGAATCTCTGTAATATTTCCGGTGGCAAGATCATACTTAAGTGTGTATGTCTTTTTCTTCATGGTATCTGCCTTGTTTTTCAGGTCTTTTCTTTCTTCGGCAGTCTTTATCGTATCTTTCTTGCTTGCCACCTTAAAAGTAAAGGAGCGTTCATCATCGGCAAATTTAATATTGGAAATTCCCAGATGTGCTGCATCATGTGGATCCCATGTAATGACACTTAGTTTTCTGGCAAGATCGGCATTGTCGAATAGTGGTGTTTTTGTTCTTTTGGCAGGGTCCACCAGATACCACTTTTGGGATTTGGTATCGCTGTAAGTGTACCAGAATTTGCCTGACTTCAGCCACATAGGATTTACCGTTGTGGAAAAAACAAGTTTTCTGAGTTTGGCAGGCGAATATTTTGCTGCCTGCTCAAAATTAGCTTTGGGTGCATTCTTATCCCGGCCTTGAGAAAAAGCGGCTGTTACACTAAAGCATAAAAAGAAAAACAATAATCTCTTAAGCATATTAGAATTTTTAAGTGGTGAAATTTAAAGAAAATTCAAGTGCAGTCTTAATTTAAGTTTTGAGCGGAGTAGTAATGTTTTGAATGGAGTTTGAGCGAGTACAGATTATACTTAATGTTTATGACTTGAACAGGTTTCAAATAATTGATTTGTAGTTATCTTCGAAGACAGCAGGAAAGCTATTATACTCAAAAGCAATATGATAATGAAGATAATGAGTTCAATGGTGCTATGTATTATCAGTATCGCAGCCTGTACTCAGACCAACAACATTTCCGGAAATCAGAATGCAGAGGCTGTAGCAACTTACTATTATCGCCTGCCAGGTACCATTGCCGTGGATGAGAACGGCAATGAAATACCACCGATAATTGATACAGTTTATACAGTTTATGTAATTACAAAAGATTCTGTGGATCATTGGGAAACTGCTTGCATAAAGGGAAAGTATTTTGATGCGTATGCTACACTTAGCAACCAGGATGTGGTAGCTCTGGAGTCTGCAGAAGCTACAGATGAAAAAATTAATATTGAAGTGCCGCGGCAATCCAGGCTATGGATCGTGTCGCTGTCACTTCGTATAGATAAAAAGGAACCCAGGCCTGAACATGAAACAACTTCCTGGATTGCGTTTACGATTGCAGGGAAGAGATATTTGTGCCCAATTAAGAAATTGATTCGTGTGGAAGGAATTCCATCTGTCTGACAGGTATTCACAGGAAGCATTGCGTATAGCGCACTTAGTGGTAAGCCGAACTCCATAAACATCCTTTTAATTTTCAATACAATTCAGGGATTTTACCCTTTTGTGAGATGCGTGTTTACGAATCTTTTTAGGATTTGCCCTGGTTACCTATTGCGAAACACTGTGTTGGCATGTTGGATGTGGATATCTTCCTGATTAATATTTAGATTAGCAGCAAGCTGTTATTTTTATTTTTCCCTATCTTTTGCAAGAAATCAAAGAATTAACTTTTATGAGGAAACCATTACTCAGCCTGTCTGTTATCTTTCTTTCTACGGTGTCAGGTTACCTGATTTGGAAAACCCTGAATGGGCACACTTCAGTAGATTATTCAGATAAAATTGAAAGAGTAGTTAAGAAGAAGACTCCTAAACCCATTGAACAAACGGGAATTTATGAATCGCAATTACGCGATTACGAGCTTACGAGAGATATTTCTCTTGGATATGTACCTAAAGAACGATTGGTTAGCCTTACTTCAGAACTTATGAAAGCAGAGGTGATGAGGGGTGGCAGAGGTAGCAGCGCTCTGGGAATCACCTGGGAGGAGCGGGGCCCTTATGCTGATATCGCCGGCCCCCAGGGGAATTACAGGATTGAAAATACTTCTACTGCGGGAAGAGTGCGTGCGGTGTGGGTGGATCTTGCAGATCCCACATTTCATACTGTTTGGGTCGGAGGTGTGGCAGGAGGTATTTGGAAGACAACAGATATCCAGAATACCGACCCCACATGGACATTGGTAAGCGATTATTTTGACAACATGGCTATAGGAGGAATTTGTCAGGATCCCACCAATCATAACATCATGTATTTTGGAACAGGTGAAAAGACCAACAATTTAGACAGAGTGAGAGGGGGAGGAGTTTGGAAGAGTATTGATCATGGCGTTACCTGGACCCTGCTCCCTTCGACTACCGGTTTTATCAATGTTTCAAAAATCCTGTGCGATAATGCAGGAAATGTTTATGTAGCCACTATTGGTTCCACAGGACTTCGCAGGTCAACTGACAAAGGAGCTACATGGACAAATATTTCTCCCATTGGGAAGACTACATACATTACTGACATGGAACTCAGTGCCACAGGTAGGCTTCATATCGTTTGCGGATATAGAAGTAGTGCCGGCGAAAGTGGCCCGATGTACACAGACAATCCCTCTACGGTAACTTCTTCTACATGGAATGCGCCGGTTACAACATTTCCGGCTCAGTACAACTCAGATATAGCCGTAGCCGGAAATATTTTATATGCACTCCCTGCCAATTCATCCTGGGGCACCCCCACACTTTATAAATCTATTGATGGGGGAGCTAATTGGGCACCTACAGGAGCCACTATTCCTTCGGATGCCTATAGTGGTATAGCATGGTATTGTTTAGCCCTGGCAGTGAATCCTGCAAATACTGACAACGTGATTGTGGGTGGATTAAACGTTTTCAAAACTACTGATGGCGGTAATAGCTGGAACAAGATTTCCCTCTGGGCAGGTTCAGGTCCATATTCTTATGTCCATGCAGATCAGCAGTATGCTGTATGGAATGGTGACCAGATAATAGTGGCTTCTGATGGAGGCATCAGTCTTTCTCAGGATGGAGGCTACACCTTTAAGAATAGAAACACCGGTTTGCGAATTAAACAATTTTATTCAGTGGCATCACATCCGACAGACTATAACTATTTTCTGGGAGGAACCCAGGATAATGGTTCACATAAATTGTATAAACCCGGTTTGGATTCATCTATGGAAGTAACCGGTGGAGATGGGGCGTTTGTACATATTGATCAGATAGATCCGCAATATCAATTCACCTCTTATGTTTATAACCAGTATCGAAGAAGTACAGACGGTGGTAAATCATGGACAGGGGTCGATTATTCGACTTCTATAGGAAGTTTTATTAATCCTACGGATTATGATTCCAGAAGTAAGACCATGTATTGTGGGGCAGATAATAACCGATTTATCAGATGGGATAATGCAATCTCGGGAAGGTCTTTCACTGCTGTACCACTTTCATCATTGGGAGGGGTTATCAGGCATGTCTCTGTATCGCCTTACACACTTAACAGGGTGTTTTTTGGCTCCAGCTCAGGTAGGATTATTCGTGTAGATAATGCAAATGATGACAATACCCTAACGGCTACTACCATAAAATCAGGAACTCCCACTTCCAATATATCATGTATCGCAGTCGGCACAAATGATAATAATCTTTTGGCTACTTATTCCAATTATGGCGCACAACATGTCTGGCTCACCAATGATGGCGGCACCACGTGGACAAACGTAAGTGGTAACCTGCCGGATATGCCGGTATGGTGGGCTGTATTCTATCCTGAAAGTAATACAAAGGCAATCATTGCCACTGAAGCAGGTGTATGGGAGACTGATAACCTGAATGGTTCAAGTACTGTGTGGGAGCGGAATACCACCTTTCCTTTTGTAAGGACAGATATGTTGAAATACAGAAGAGGGGATAATTCGCTCGCCGCCGCAACCCATGGCAGGGGTATCTTTACTGCACAACTTCCGACACTGCCGCCTTATGCCCGTTTTGCATTTAGCTCGATGTCGTTTAAGGAAACGGCTGAAAGCACTACTGATGGATGCAGATACTATAAGGATTATTCAGTAAATGTGGTTTTAGATGCTGCCGCTTCAGGAAGTGAAACACTTACCGTTAATTTAAAACCAGGTGGTACGGCAATAGAGGGGCAGGATTTTGAATTTACTACAAATGGAAACTTTACAAGTCCTTCGCACACAATTGCGGTGCCTGTAGGAAGTAAAGGTCCCTATCCTGTGTCTATAAGGATTTACAATGATGCTGAAGTGGAATCTGCTGAGACCTTTACACTCAGCCTTTCGGTATCCGGTACCACCAATGCTTTGGTGTCGCCTAGTTTTGGCGAAAATATTATAGAAATCAGAAATGGCATCAGTGCCCCATCATTCGAAATTAAGGAATCGGTATTTATGTTAGGAGGTAGGCAATATTATATGTCAGTTCCGGATATCGTTTTGGATATCAACATGAAAAGTAGAAGGAGTCAGAGTATCTACCGGGCTGCTGAATTGCGTGATCTGGGCATGAGAAAAGGAGTTATTAAATCAATCGGATTGGATATTGAAAAATATTCCATTTCAGCATATAAGAATCTGAATATCAAATTAGGAACCTCGACCTATAATTATCCCTATGACGCCACAGGTTTTCACTTTACCAATACGACTGTTTACAAATCGTATGCCTCATATAATACGGTTAACGGTATTAATACATTTGTATTTGATCATCCGTTTGAGTGGGATGGAGTATCAAATGTGGTAATAGAAATTTGTTACGACAATCTTTTGGCAGGTTCAGAATCGAGAGATAAAGTAATCGGTTATGGAGATGGCAGTGGAATTGATGTGGCTGGAATTATCGGGCAAAACAATATCAATTGTGATGAAGAATTTACGCTCCCATGGAAGTATAATTCTAGTGGAATAAGACCCAGGATTGAATACGGTTACCTGGGTAGCGCCAACAACATCGCTACCTCAGGGGCGAGAACCGAAACGATATATAACAATGGCCTCTATTATTTTTATAATGGCGATGATGTGATTAGTAGAATTAAAGACGCCACCGCCTCATTGGGCTGTGTGACTTCCCAAATTCTAGCTACCGGAACAGACTGGCTTCCGTATGCTAATAAATCCCGATCTGCAAAAGTATTCCGGATTAATCCGGGATCAAGCACGGCGAGCTACAATGTAGGAATTTATCTCACTACCGCGGAGATGGGGGGACGTATGCCTGCTGATGTCGTGTTAGTAAAAACCGATGCAGCTACAATTAATCCTTCAGGAGGACATTCGTCCGATACCCAATTGGGGGTTACCACCTATGAGTCGTACGATCAGGGTTATTTGTTTATAGCCTCATTTACCGGATTCACCTCTAATACTAAATTCTTCCTTTCAGAAAAGGATGTGGTGATACCAGTGAAGTTGCAAAGCTTTACTGGGGCTATCCATAATGATTATGCCGTATTAAATTGGAAGACGGCGTCAGAACAAAACACTTCTTATTTTGAAGTGCAGAAATCGAGCAATGGAAGTACCGGTTTCACTTCGATTGGCAGGGTGAATGCAGCCGGAAACAGTAGTACTGATAGGGGTTATTCTCTTACAGATAATCGTTTGGCTGCACAGAACTACTACAGATTAAAGATAGTAGATAAGGATGGCAGGTATGAATACAGTAATACGTTGCTATTACGCTATTCAGGTCCGCAAAAGCTTACTGTAGTGGGTAATCCGTTCAGGAATGAGATAAAATTGCATTTTGCCGGGGTGCCTGAAGGAAAAGTTAAAGCAGAACTGTTTAATACGTCGGGGGCAAGAGTATTTAGTGAAGAATATGCCGGCTCTGACGTGATTTCAGTAATGCCGGATAATGGTAATAAATTGTCTGTGGGCACCTATATTCTGAAGGTGTATGCTGACAAAAAGGTATATACACAAAAGGTTATAAAGAGAAAATAACCGTATGCTGTAAAACCATTGAAAGGCCGCTACGAAAAAAAATACAGGAGCGGCCTTTTTTTATCTGGTTCCGCATGTTGCACTGGAGAATGGTATGGTGAGAGTACATTTTTAGGACGAGGAGAAGAAGCGTTCCTGATAATTTATGGCTTAACAGAGGGGCTCAAACAAAACATTACCACCCGCAAACGGATGGTAATATTTATGATTGCTTCCGCCTTTAACTGTTAGGAAGTGCGGGGATTAATTGTGGGACATCTATCCCAAATTTTTCTTTGAAATTTTTTCTGTGGGCAGTTGTGGATATATCAATGATTTGCACTTTCCGGTCAGGAGAGATGAGAAACGCTTTTTCCGGCTTTTCATCTATTGTTTTAATAATAATATTGGATGTGCCTTTTGGCAGCCTTATGTTCTCTAACTTTTGGCTGGTGATATGTTTGCCATGTACACTTTCGAGAATTACAGGCCATTCCGATAAGCGTGATAAAGTTTCGGCAGAAACAGGAAGGGGCTGTAATGGAGGTGGAGGTGGTGTCTTACCGTTTCCTGGCTTTCGAACCGGTTTAGGTGGAGCAGGTGGAGGTGGCGGCGGTAGAATGTTTCCAAATTGCCTGATGAATTCAGCTTTTGCAGATGGGGTAGAAATATCAAATTCTTTACTGCTTCCATCTTTGTAATGGATGGTAGCAGTAGAATCCTTTCTGTTTGATTGTTTGATTTTTACAGATACACTTCTGATGTTTTCAGGAAGTCCATTATTTTTTCCAAATCTTTCTGTCACTACTTTGGGAGGCATTGGTGGTGGAGGAGGTGGTGGTGGCAAAGGCGTAACCTTCTTACGCTGATCATAGGTCATTTTCTCATATAGGTCCAGCACCCTGGTTATTCTGGTTTCTTTATTCCATTTAAAGTTCCCTTTACTATCTCTTCCGCGGCTGAGTAAGGATTCATATTCGCTGATCTCAGCCTCCGTAGCTCCGGGGCCTTCAGGAAAACTGTTTATAGGGGAGTGCTTAGCAAATGGTACTGCTTTATTTTCTACCTTATTCACAGCACTTTTGCTTTTCGGTATGGTATCATTTGCCGTACTGTAGGTGTGCATATCAATTGCGGTTGTCTGTCCTGCCCGGGAGATTTTCCCTGCTCCCATGAAGATGGCTACACCCAGTACGGGTAGCACGGAAATACCAAGTAGCATACTCCGCTTTTTGTTGAATTGTTTGTGAAGCATGATTAATCGTTTTTTCGTGAGGATAAAATTAAAACTGCTTACCAGTCCCATATCTGAAAGACGTGCAGCGCGCTGCAAAAGAATGTTTTGATAGTCCTGAATGCTATAAGCGTGATTGATTACCTCTGCATCGGCAAGCAATTCATGATTTATTTTGATGGCTCGTTTGAAGAAGTATAGAACAGGGTTAAACCATGTTACCACTGTGATGAGTTCTGTAAGCAGTATATCCCAACTGTGTTTTTGACGGATGTGTGCTAACTCATGTTCTAGTACTTCAGTTTCAATGTTTCCATTTTCAAATTCAGTTTTGTTCAGATAAATTGTATCCCAGAAGCTAAAAGGCACAGAATCTTTCTTTAATAATACAATTCGAGTGTTTCTGTAGAAGACGTTTTCATTGGTGCGTCTTGCCTTGCGAATCTTATAGAAATTAAATATCAGTCGCACGAGAAAAAATATACTGACGATCCCTGATATTAAGACTGTCATCAAAGGAATCGACAATAATAAGGTGTCGTTGGTGACCGGACCTGGTTCAACTGTTGAAGTAGGTAAGTTAGTGAGAAAGCTGTATTCGGGAATTACGGATACAGGCGCTTTAACTGTAAGTGTGATTAATGGAATCAGAAAAGAAATAATCAGGCTTGAAAGCAGGTAGAACCGGTTAAACACCAGCATTTTCTCGCGGTGCAACAGCAATGCATACAGTCCGTAGAAGATTGCAGTGCATATAATGACCTTTAGAAAGTAGATAAGCATTTTATTTCTTTTTTTGAATTTCAGAATCGATAAGCTTCCTGAGTTGCTCTAACTGATCCTTTGTGAGTTTGGTTTCTTTCGTGAAGAAGGAGGCAAACTGGATTACTGAATCGTCAAAATAATCTTTAATCATAGTGTTGACCCTTTTAGAGAAGTATTCTGATTTTTTTATCAGTGGATAATATTCTCTTGAATTGCCCATTTGATTGTACCCGATTGCTTTTTTCTCAATCATTCGCTTTAAGAGAGTAGCGACCGTAGTGCTTGCAGGCTTGGGCTCAGGGAAGCAATCTATGAGGTCTTTCATAAATGCTTTTTCCTTTTGCCAGATGAATTCCATCAGTTGTTCCTCAGATTTTGATAGCTTAATCATTCTACAAATATAGATTTAGTTCTACAAATGTAGAATTAAATCTGAAAAGAAAAAATATTTTTTTGGAAAAGAGCGATATGATCTGTCAGGAATAAAGTTGGCAGATTTCCGGATCAGATATTAGGGGAGTTGGAAATCAGTTTAATGTGTGTGTAAGCCAGGAGTAAAAAATATAAGGGGCTGTCATTCTAGGCACTTGTATCATGGAGTGGACACCTGCGCTGTGCAGTTCCCTGAAACAAGGACATCCTGCCGGATTACGATGCAGGATGTCACTGTTTTCTTGTTGATTTTAGTCGGGTAGACAAGATTCGAACTTGCGACCCCACGCCCCCCAGACGTGTGCGCTACCGGGCTGCGCCACTACCCGAACTTAGGAAGTGCAAATTTAAGGCGGATTCATCAGAAAGAAGTTGTTTGGGCGGGGAAATCTTTTTGAAAACAGAAATATTCGTTTGTCTTTGGTTAGTTAAAGAAGAAAGCCAGCTTGTTTTTGCCACGTGCGAAAATTGGTGGAAACCTGTAAACTTATTTTACATTTGTCGCTAAAGACTGCTACTGCGAATGGGAAGATATTAATCAAGTCAGGGCAGCTTCCTGATTTTGCGGTCAGACGGGTTCTTGATACTACATTTCAAAGGAGTACGTTCTCCGGAATTAAATCTATTCTAAGAAGATGAGAGGCAGAAAAGTAATTCATATTGTGGGCAACAGACCCCAGTTTATTAAGCTTGCCATGCTTTATAATTACATCAGAAATAATACGTCACTGAGACAGATGGTTATTCATACAGGCCAGCATAATTCTGCTAGCATGAGTGATATTTTTTTTG
>JACFNA010000408.1 GCA_019455085.1 Chitinophagaceae bacterium | reverse complement strand
ACTACACGCCCCGTCCGCTCATAAAAACCATCGTGAAGGTGGTTGCACCCACCATCGGCAACAAGGTGTATGACGGCGCGGTCGCTTCGGCGGGCTTCCTGGCGGAGGCTTTTGAATATCTGAAAACCAGCAAGAACCTAACCACCAAAGATGCGGAGACACTTCAGAAAAGAACCTTCTACGGAAAGGAAAAGAAGTCGCTCGCCTACATCATCGGCACGATGAACATGATTCTGCACGGCATCGAAGCGCCCAACATCGTGCATACCAACACGCTGACGGAAAACATGGCCGATATCCAGGAAAAAGACCGTTACGACGTCATCCTTGCCAATCCCCCGTTTGGCGGTAAGGAACGCACCGAGGTGCAGCAGAACTTCCCTATCAAAACCGGCGAAACGGCTTTTCTGTTCCTTCAGCATTTCATCAAAATCCTGAAAGCGGGCGGAAAAGCGGGTGTGGTGATTAAGAATACCTTTCTTTCCAACACTGATAATGCGTCCGTATCTTTGCGCAAACTGTTATTGGAAAGTTGTAATCTGCATACGGTGCTGGATCTGCCCGGCGGCACCTTTACCGGTGCGGGCGTCAAAACAGTGGTGCTGTTTTTTGAAAAAGGCGTACCAACTCAAAACGTCTGGTTTTATCAGCTCAATCTGGACAGAAAACTCGGCAAGACCAACCCGTTGAACGAAAACGATCTGGCGGAGTTTGTAGAATTACAAAAGACCAAGGCCAATTCGGAAAACTCATGGTCGGTGAATGTGGCCGATGTAGATAAAACCACATTCGGCCTGTCGGTGAAGAATCCGCATAAAAAAGATGAACCCGCGCTACGTGAACCGGGAATAATTTTGGACGAGATGAAGGCGCTGGATGAAGAGAGTGAAATGATTTTCAAAAATATTTTAAGGATTTTATGAGAGCTATTCTAAAATATTCAAAAAGGCAGATTGATAAAGCTGGTGGTGTTTTGTCAGGCGTGCCTGATCAAAAGATGAACAAGGATCAAGCTATAGAAATTCTAGAAAACTTTCGATCATTACATATCCACCCTCTTATTGTATTTAGAGTGTCTTTGCAAAGATAGTCTGAAATTATTTCTGGTGATGTACTAATTTCACAACGATTAAAAAGAGTACCATCAATTGTCAATAAATTAAAAATCCAGAAAAAGATGTCTTTATCGCAGAT
>JACFNA010000111.1 GCA_019455085.1 Chitinophagaceae bacterium | reverse complement strand
ACATTGCCAATCATTAAATTAAAAGAAACGTTCTTTTCTACAACTTGATCAAAAAATTCTCTTAATTCACCACCATTTGATGCTTCAATTAGGTTTTTTAACTTGGAGAATTTTGTTTCGAACTCATCAATCAATAATAAAGGCCTATTATTCGTTGCAATGGAAGTTTGAATCACTTCTGAAGATAATGCATTTAAGGTTTTGGCTTCTAGTTTATCATTTGAAAAGAATTCTAAAGCTAACGGATTAAACTCATTACAAAAATCTTCTAAACTCCCTTCTTTCCAATCAAAGAAGAATAGACTAGATTCATTATTAGGTTGGTTGTTCTTAAGTGCCTGAATGACGGACTTAACCATTTTATCTAAAATCTCACAAAGTTCAATATTCCCTATTTTCTTCGATGGTTTGTCAAAAGCATATTTTTCAATTAATGGATATAGCTTTTCTAAAGAAACATAAAGCACTGGAGTTTTAAGTTCACACCAACCGTAATGGAATAGATAATGTAAAGTGTTTGTCTTGCCAATACCAAATGCACCTTTAATCATTATTATCTTACTCGGATTTGAAATTGACTGTTCTAGAAATTCTCTTAATTCCTTATGCTTGGGACTCAAGTCTATCCATTTAGCATTTTTTACTACTGATATCAATGCTGACATACTATTTTAATCTTATTTTGATTGGTTGTTTAATTGTTTCTACAAGCAAAGAATAATTGCCTGCTTGTAAGTCGGAAAATACAGTACGCTCGTTGTTAGATAAACCAACAAATTCCTGTATTGTACTTTTAAATAACTGCATCTTTTCTGTAGAGTCTACCGATAAGATAAATCCATTTTCATTTTTACGGATAAAAAGTCTAAACGGAATGTTCACATTTTCAAAGAGCAAGTATTTGTCTTCATTGTCAATTCCTGATCTTGCTGCAAGGGCATATGTAGGTTCTTTTTGTGATTGCCCAATATAGAATTTTGGATATTCAGGATTGTTAAATACAGATATTACAACCCCTGCATCTTGGCTCTGCCGGTTCTCTAAAAAGCTCAGTAGGGATCTAACAGAATGGTTTATGTATTTTGCTCTTGCAATTTCTATATCTCTAAAATCAGTTTGCGTTTTTGAAATGAGTTCTGCTTTTTTATCCCCATAATTAGATAAGGGTTCATTTACTAATTCGTAAACCTCTGGTCGTAGAGTGGGGGTTGATTGTATTTCATAATAGCCTATATACTCATCAAGTATTTCAGTAAGTAATGGTTGGTCATTCCAAGTTTCAATAAGAAAAGGAAAACCAATTATGGAAGCATCATTACATACCTCATCATTATTATTGGCCATTTCTATAAATGGACTGACCACTAAAACTCTAACAAACCCTTCGCCTTCAATATCATCTGGGTCATTATTTACTAAGACAATGAATGGGTGTGAGGTATTTTGTGTAATTCCCTGAAAATCATCATACTCATTCTTAACTGTCCAGATTTGGCCTCTTTGAACCCGAGGTTTAATCTTTAAATGTCTTATCGAATGATTGCTTTTTGATCTTATAAGAAACTGCCTGTTTAAATTTTCAATATCTCCTTTTGTATCATCAACTTTTAAAACATCTTCAGAAAAGGTGTCAAGTTGACTTTTAAGGAATTGATTAATGGGTTTCATTTTAACCTGTTTGAAGATATTATACCTCTATTTTGAGAGTTTGTCCAAGGCTTTGGAAATATTTTGGATGAAAATAATGCCATCAGACTCATTATCAGGAGTGTAGTTCCTTGCAATTTTCTTCTTAAAAGCATCTATTTTATGATGAAGTGTACTTTTTGGAACGCTGTAAAAATCTGCTATTTCAGCTAGCGATTGTTCCTTTTCATTATTAAATAGACAGTGAGAAATCATTCTTGCTTCGTCCTGTGTCAATCCAGAAACTATGTTTTGAATGATTTTATCAAACTTCTTATTTGAGATTTCTAAATTAAACTCATTAGATGGCTCCTCGTTTGATTCCGGAGAGATAAATTTCTTTTGGTCGAATAGATTGTAAACTGCTTCTATTAACTTGTTTAACAAAATTGGCGATTCGATAGAACTAAAAACATCTTCAATGGCGAGTTTAACTAATGGTCGGTAATGTTTCGTTGAATCTTTAATTGGAATTTTCGAAAGATATTTAAGAACATCAGACACATCTTCAAATGGTTTAAGATCCTCTTTAGAGAAAGAATCTTTATAAACGTATTGATTACTGTCAATCGTATTAACAATGTAATCCTCTTTACATATTAAAACGACTAATTCTCTACATTTATCAAAGCTCAAACCTTCTTTTTGCTGTTCTTCCTTTATTCTATTAGCAATAAAGGAAATTAATATTTGGACGAAATAATAAGATAGATAGCTCTCAGGTATCTTGTTTAGGTTGTCAAATTTACCTTTCGATAAAGACCACTCAAAAAATTGGTGCGTTAACTCTTTGATTTCTTCAGTTGACCAATATTTGGTTGTGTTATTTTTATCACTTACTATAATTGATTTTGGCCAATTGTATTTTCTGACAAAATGTGATATCGTATTGATAAAGTGTTTGTAGCCGGCAATAGATAGTTGACCAGAAATTAACTCGTGTATGTAATCTATATTAAACATCTATGCCTTTACAGAATTTGATTTGTTGTTTAAAATCTTTTAATTGTTTGTCATCTAGCTGTTCAATCCCATTCCATCCTTGTTTTAAAGCCATTAAATCATTTTTACTGAAAGTCATCCAAAGGTCAATAAGAAAGTAAGATACAGGATAATTTGGGTCTGCTGAGTTTAGTCTAACTTTAAATACACAACTTCCTTTTCTGTAGTCTTTAGAAGTTCCTGGCACTATTTGGCAATTGGTTTTGCAAGCACTCAATTTACCTACAAGTGAGGGGTGATAGTCTGTTTCAGATTTATTAGAAGCAAACGAATTAGTCCAAATTCCATTCGGTGCAGCCCAGATGGAACCCACTGCTGGGGCATAAATGTCATATAATATTTGCTTCCAATCTTTCATACTTTTCACTGCAGGTTGGCAAAGATTGCACTCTTTTGGTTTTGTGAAGGGGCGACTTGTGTGTCGGGCAAAACCAAATGTATGCAATGTGGGTCTGCTAAAAGAAATTTAAAAAAATGCGAAGGGTTAGCTTTTTCTTCTTTCCCTTTCACTCGTCCTAATAGCAAAACACGGTCAGTTTGAAAGTCTGTCATCTTGGTCGATATGGTCTGTATGTCGAGTCTATTTTTAGTCATTGTCTTGCTGTGTCAACTGTCTTTTTAGCATTGGTGGTAACGCCCCGGCGGCTTTGCGCAGTGCCGAAGCCGTACCGAAGGTACGAAGCGAAGGCATTGAGCAAAACAGCCAGAAATGCGCAGTTCGCAAAGCGGACAAGCATTTCTGGCGGCAAAGCCGCCGGGGCGAAATAGCGCAATGAAGCGGAGCGAAATGCGCTATTTCTCAAATATATACGAAACTTTCCACCTTTCCCCAGCCGTTCCCGCAAAATATTTAACCACTGTGTTTCAATTTGTTAGATATATTTTGCGCAATACAAATTAATAATTATTGTGTGGCACAAATACAGCTAACCACCTTTAGTTAAACCTGCAATATCCTCTATAGGACTCAGGATATTTGCCAAATTCTTATTGGTGACATGTATATATTTTAGTGTGGTCCTTATGTCATTTTGCCAAAATAATTTTTGAATGAAAACTGTATCAATTCCCTTTTCCAATAAATGAGCAGCAAAGCTATGCCATAGCATGTGCATGCTACCTGTCTGCTGTATGCCTGCTTTGGATTTTGCCCGCTGCAATACTGATTGAATACTGCGCGAACTGAGGTGGTCGGCTTCATATTGGCCTTCAAATAAATAATCATGGGGAGTGTACGCGCTATCCTAGTCTCGCAACATAATAAGCATGCCGGGACTCTGTCATTTTTCCTTTCTGCGTTCCATAAACAAAAGCCACTACCCCACCAGCCGGAGTTAAAGCCCATCGGACTTATATTTCAAATTCATTACCCTGCCCTTCAGGGCAGTGGTATGAAAGTATTACCCAAAAAGGGCTTTAGCCACATTCTAAATATTTTGATCAGACAACGATGACTTTATATTATTTCCACCAAACGTAAAATTGCAGGCCGTATTGATTAATTTGATTTGCTCTTTCATCACACTAAAACAGACAAGTCAGGAAAGCCAGTCGCGCAATCCGCTCACCCTCCCCCACCGCCTTCCATCATTCCTGAACGACAGGTCAGTTGAAAACATCGATTACAACACCCGGATATTAGTAAATTGTATTTGACAAAACTGCTTAAAATCATGAGGAAGCTATTCTTACTGCTCTGCCTTTCCGGTATGCTAGTGATGCAATTATTCGCACAGGACAGCCATACTATTTCATTTGAGGTATCTGATGTCACGCAGCCTTCTATCAGTATGATGGCCGATGGAAAGTCATTCGTATTTAACATCCTGGGGCACCTTTTTCGGATACCATCAGACGGTGGTGTAGCGAAACAACTGACCTTCGGCCCCTATTACGACAGTGAACCTTCAGTATCACCCGATGGCACCAGAATAGCTTTCATATCTAACCGTGATGGCAGTGATGGCAATCTTTATGTGATGGATGTGAATGGCAGTAACATATCACGTCTGTCCAATGTGTTTATGGTAGGCGGCAAGCCTGCCTGGAGTCCCGATGGGAAACAAATTGCATTTCTCTCTTACCGGAGCCGTGAAGAATATACTTTAGACAAGGTTCCGTTCTTCGGATACGGCGACATGGCGCTTTTATTTACCGTGAATGCCGATGGATCGGGATTGAAGCGTATCACAGACGCCCGGGCATTTGGCTCCGTTTTTTATCTGCCGGATGGCAGCCTCGGATGGTCAGTAACAGAAACCAAAGGCGGAGGCTCACAGATGCCCGGCATGTTTGGAGGCCCGGCCAATGTGAATACTATAATTGAAATACTTAACCCTAATGGAAGTAGCCACACACGTGCTGGTTCATTTTCAGGAAGGACGGGAAAAATAGCCATGTTGCCCGGACAGAAGAGTTTCTACTTCGTATCAGGAGGCAATCTGAAGCAATACACTATTGGAGATACTGCTTCGGTTACAGTTGCACCATTTCAGGGAGGCGCTACTGATATCGGCCTGTCACCCGATGGGAAAATGCTTGTAGCAGCAGCTGATTCGAAACTCTGGACAATGGATATCACCCGAGGAGTCAGGAAGAAAATGGAATGGCAGGCTACTGTGAAAATGGAAGTGGTAAAGCCTGCCTCCCGCAAATGGTCGCCTATCAGCAATGCGGGCCTTGCCACTCCCGAAATCCTCACTCCTGAACTCTCTCCCGACGGAAACCGGCTGGCCTTCATGGCTGCCGGAACTGTCTGGATTCAGGACCTCTCCGGAGGGTTCGCAAAAAAAGTACTAAACGAATCAGCCTATCAGTTAGAGCCATCGTTCTCACCCGACGGCAGGCTGCTCGCTTTCGTGTCAGACTTTCAGGGCAGGAGGCAACTGAGGGTATTGGAACTGGCTACCGGAAAAACAACAACGATTACTACGGTGGACGGCAGTTCATGGCCACACCAGCCCTCGTGGAGCAGCGATGGCAAATACCTCATTTATCAGCAGACCGGACTCTTGGGAGCACCTTATAAATTTATAAAAGTAGGCATTACACGGAGCAACGACACTACCACCATTGCCTCCGGAGGCAACAGTTGGAACGGGCGCCCTCATTTCTCAGGAGATGGACGGCAAGTCTATTTCACCGCCAGGCAAAGTATGATTGCCAATATTTACCGCATCGCACAAGAACCGGGAGCCATGCCTGTAGCCATCACCCACCTGAAGAGGCATGCGCATGACGGATTGGTTTCAGCAGATGGTAAATGGGTAGCCTTCAGAAGAAATGCCGAGATATGGTTAGCAGCCTACAAGGGCATCGTGCTGACGGATGATGATTTTCATCTGTTCAGCAAGGTTGGCGGAAGGTCGTTCTCTTTTACTGCCGACGGATCGGCAATGGTATTTTCTGACGGGACCAGAGTATGGAAGAAACTGCTCAATCATGTTGGAGAAAAAGAGATAGCTGTGCACCACAGTCTTACCAGGCAATCTCCCGTACCCACACTCATTACTAACATTCACGTACTGGATTTCAATTCTGGGAAGTTTAGTGACGCCACCTCTATGTATCTGGAGGATGGCAGGATAGTGTGGATAGGATCAGCCAGGGGCAGAAAACTACCTCCCCACACGCTGAGGATAAATGGTGGCGGACGATATGCCATACCGGGCATAATGGATTCTCACATCCATAGTGCGTGGCACAACCAGCAGATTACGGAGGACAGACTGGTAGCTTATGGTGTCACCTCCATCCGGGATGTAGGCAGCCGGCTTGACCTCATAAACTCTCTTAAAGAGAGAGGTGCAGTTACCAATCTTCCTATCCCCCGGTACTTTGCCAGTGGTGAAATTTTTGAGGGAATGGTTCCCCTTTGGGGCGATGCCTTTATGGAGATTAATACAATGCAGGAAGCCCGGGATTATGTAAAATATGCGAAAGCACACGGTGCTGATTTTATAAAAGTATATGCCTCACTTCCCTGGTATCTGAAGAGTGTAGTAGCAGCAGAAGCTGCGCGGCAGGGCATGCCCATCGTGGGGCATGGAATTGCCTTGGACGAAATCACCAGAAGCATCAATTTTGGTATCCAATCTATTGAACATAGCGGGCCTAATGGCAGTGACATTGTACAAATGATGAAAAATGCGGGTACTTACCTGGATCCGACTCCCACTATTTTTAGCGCTGGCAACACAGCCAAACTCGCCGACAGCTCTACCCTTGACAAGAAATTCACCACTTTTATTCCGGAACCTGAAATCAAAGCAGCCGGGTTTGGACGTAAGCCATCAGAAGGCCAATTAGCCGGATGGAAGCACACACTGGCGGCATTGAAAAGAATTTATGATAGTGGTGTTCCTTTGTTAGATGGCACTGATGCGCTGATGACAGGTGTTTTTCATGGGCCTTCTGTCCATTGGGTATTACAGTTTTATAGTGCAGCGGGAATTACTAACATAGAAGTATTAAAGATAGCCACACTCACGGCCGCAAAGTCGGTCGGCGCTGATGAATACTTAGGGTCATTAGAGCCAGGTAAGCTGGCCGATATTCTGCTGCTCGACAAAAGCCCCTTGCAGGACATGAGTAATACAATGAAGATATGGAGGGTGATTAAAGGTGGCCATACGTTTGACCCCGCTGTTATGAGGAAGTAAAGTATTTAATAACTATATCATGCATTCATAAGTCAGACCCACCTCGCAGAAAGGAAGTTTTACTGTTGTTTACGTAAACTGAATCAGCGGAAAAGGAAAAGACTATTGCAAACTTCCGGTGCCATGACGAGTCATTTAATCTTATCCACCCTTACGGTCTCACTACCTATCCGGTTTCCACAGGTCAGCGGAATATCCTTACCACATCTGAAACAAATTAGTCGAATGGCTAATACTATGGCCGGATAAAAACCACAAAACTAATCTCCCCCGATCCCGGGAGCCATTTCTACTTCACAGGAGCCTGACAGACAGCAGAAAAGCAGAATACCCTCCCAATTTCGCTACCCGATCTCAGCATTCAGAAGCAATGCGTGAAAAATCCAATCTTTTGCGCCAAAATTACAAGTGACCGGCTATTCGCCTTCTTACATTTAACTCCAGGCAAACAGGGTATCCCAACTACATTTCCACAGGTGCCGTAATGCAATCAGGCAATGAGCAGAATACCAAAAAAGCAGGAAGTCACTCTAAGAAAATCCGGGTATGGGCTACCTAACGAATCGATCTTAATAAATATACTTCAACCTAAAACATTTAGTAATCATGGCCAACATTATCATCACCGGGTGTAGTTCAGGTATTGGATTTGCCACAGCAGTAATGCTCGCAAAAAACAAGCACGTAGTCTTTGCCACCATGCGGCATCCTTCGCAGCACCAGGAACTTCAGGACATAGCTGATAACAAGAATCTTCCCATCATTATTCTCCCGCTTGACGTCACTAAGGACAATTCCATAAAAAATGCAATATCACAGGTTCTTTTCTACACTGACAAAATTGATGTACTGGTCAACAATGCAGGCATCGGCACACTTGGAAGCATAGAGGAATTGCCTATAGAAGACTTTATCGAGCAGATGGACACCAATTTCATTGGCACTGTACGTTGCACAAAAGCCGTATTACCCCACATGCGCAAGAAGAAAGGTGGCTGTATCATCAACATCTCCTCAGTAGGTGGCAAACTATTCAATTATTTCAATGCGCCTTACTCTGCATCCAAAGCTGCCGTAGAGGCTTTCAGTGAGTGCCTGGCTATGGAAGTGCGCCCATTCGGGATTCGGGTAGCGGTAGTAGAGCCGGGCGTAATCGATACACCCCTCCAGGACAAATGTAAGAGCCGGATCGGGGAAACCAGTTACCCCAACCTTGAGCGGAGTATAGCCTTCTTCTCTGCTGCAAGAGACCATCACGTACCTCCGGAGGTAGTGGCAGAGACCATCTTACAGATTGTAAATGGAGAAAGTGCCACTTTCCGCAACCCGACAGGTCCGGATAGTAAACCATTACTCGGATTCAGGGCATCCATGAGTGACGAAGACTGGATTGCCGGTGCAGATATAGATGATCAAACATGGATCAGCATGATGGAAGGAATGCAACTGGATGTGAGGAAGTATCTGACAAGACTCTAGGACATTATTTCCGAACACAAACACAATCTTAATGAAGGTAATCATTGTACTTTTTTTCTTCATCCTTACCTCTGGTATCCTGGCTGTACAACAGTCAGATATAGACAGCTTAAAGAATCTCCTGCATACTAACATGCCTGACTCCCCCAGGATAAAGCTCCTGACTGATATAGCAGAACCTGATCAATGGCACAGGCCTGACACTGCTATCAAATACGCCATGCAGGCATGGCAACCTGCGTTGAAATCCGACAATCCCTCCCGACTCACACAGGATTCTGGTTCTGTGCTGTCAGAAGCACTCAGTGCAAAGGGAAACTATTCAAGTGAGCGCGCAAACCTTGAAGGTTTTAAAAGCCCTCAAGGTGTAGCCCCCCACCTTCTCACAGTAACCGGCATCACCGGGAATGAGGATAAACAGGTATCCATCACAGTCAGCGACAACGGCCACGGTATTCCCGAAAAAATAAAAGACAAAGTTTTTCAGCCCTTCTTTACTACAAAACCTACAGGACAGGGAACAGGGTTAGGACTGAGCCTGAGTTATGATATCATCAAAGCGCATGGAGGTGAGATGAGAGTGGAAAGCAAAGAGGGTATAGGAACCTGTTTTATTGTGGGCTTGCCTTTAAAGGAAAATTCTTAAAACACCTTTTGATGAAAAAAATAATTGTTCTCTCACTAATCTTGTTCTTTTCACTGAGTTCTCATGCGCAGCACACTCCTACTGATAGTCTGAAGCTTTTGCTGTCTAAAGAAAAAACAGATACCGGGAGAATTAAATTACTTATCAATATGGGAAGCAGGTTTGGATTTGGCCAGCCGAAGAATGATTCTGCATTTTGGTATTTACAGCAGGCGCTGGAATTATCAAAGAAGCGTAATTATATCTGGGGTGAAATATATTCAAGACACGGCATGGCGAATTATTTGAGAAACACCGGAAATTATCCGGAGGCACTCAAACTGTCCCTTGAAAATTTAAAGATCGATGAACAACATC
>JACFNA010000407.1 GCA_019455085.1 Chitinophagaceae bacterium | reverse complement strand
AAACTGGCCGGCAATAATGAATTATGGCAGCAAATCAAAGATGGAAAATCTGAGCAGGAAATCAGAGACTCCTGGCAGCCTGCACTCAGCCACTTCAAACAAATCAGAAAGAAATACCTGCTCTACAAAGATTTTGAATAACGAATGAACCTACCTGTGATGAAGATTGTATTTATGGGAACACCTGCCTTTGCCGTGGCATCGCTTGATGCAATACTTAATGCAGGTTTCGAGGTGGCAGCTGTGGTCACTTCCCCCGATAAACCCGGTGGAAGGGGTATGAGGTTACAGCAAAGCGAGGTAAAGAAATATGCATTGTCACACAACCTGCCCATACTACAACCTACCAACTTAAAATCGCCCGACTTCCACAACCAACTCCGGCAAATAAACCCGGACATTCAGGTAGTTGTCGCTTTCAGAATGTTGCCGGAAGCCGTGTGGAACATGCCGCCCCTGGGCACCATCAATCTTCACGCTTCCTTACTGCCACAATACAGAGGGGCTGCGCCCATCAACTGGGCGGTAATCAACGGAGAAACAGAAACCGGCGTAACCACTTTTAAGTTGAAACACGAAATTGATACGGGTAATATTTTATTGCAGGAAAAAGTTACCATCACAGAATCAGATAACGCAGGGTCCGTGCATGATAAACTTATGCACGCGGGTGCCTCACTGTTAGTAACAACACTACAGGGAATAAGGTCGGGAACAATCAAAGAAGTACACCAGGAAACGCTCACTAATGGGAATGATATTCGCCATGCCCCTAAGATATTTACGGAAGACTGTGAGATAAAATGGAATGAACCCACTGAAAAAATTCATAACCTCATCAGAGGGCTTTCGCCCTTTCCGGGAGCATTCTCCTATCTAAAATCCAGGAGGATAAAAATATTAGAATCAAAAACAGAAATCACGAAACCCGCGGCTGACCCGGGAACCCATATAACTGATGGAAAAACATTTCTAAAATTTGCTACTCTGGACGGGTATATCCACATATTAAGACTGAAACCTGAAGGTAAAGGTGAAATGAAGACAGAGGACTTCCTCAGAGGGTGGAGAGAATAGCCACTCAATCAAACTGAAGGGGTAATAATTTGCGTCTGATCATCTCTGAAATATTTATTGAGCCACGTAATCTGCCTCTTCGCATAATGCCTTGTGTTTTGCCTGATAAGTTCAATGGCCCTCTCAA
>JACFNA010000406.1 GCA_019455085.1 Chitinophagaceae bacterium | reverse complement strand
TAGCTATAATTTGCTACCAAAAGATGAAACCTCTGCGCCAGAAGCTGCCTATTCCCCGCTTACAATAATTGCTTCTGCAGAAAAGCATAAAAGTCAATTTATTGTTTCCGGATCTGTGATTGACATGTCCATGGTCTATCCAGAACAGTATTTTAATCAGTCGCTCCCTGGCAAAGCTTTGGCATCAGTTAAAGCTGGGTTTGGCAAACTTTTTGGAAAGGAGCAGGTTGATCATAGGCTAAGGAATATGTCTTTTCGAATGACGCTTTATGATGGTGCCAGCGGAGCCATTGTTTTTGATAAAGTGTATACAGAGAAAGGCACTTGGGATGCTGAATACAGGGAAGCCGTTGGATTTGGTTCCCCAAGATTTTGGCATACGGGATATGGAAAGGCAGTGGATAGCCTGATGAATTCAGCCGTTGTTGACCTGGGTAAAAAATTACAATGCCAACCATTTATGATAAATGCAGAATACCTGCCTGACGATGGCAGTGTTTATATTCCAGCAGGGGTGGATCAAGGTATTAAAGTTGGCGATAGCTTGGCCCTTTATTTTAGAAAAAATTTAAGAGGTGCTACCCATAACAAGGCAACATCAGAAAAGGATGTAATGCCTTTTTCCTTGGAGGATATAGGCGTATCGCTGTCTATCGTTCAGGCTTACCCATCATACAGCATCGCAAAACCCAGCGCGGAATTGCACAGTGGCCTGAGGTATGTTGCGGTGTCATGGTAACAATTCTTCATTGCCTGGTCTGAAGCGTGGATACTGGCCGACACTACGTTGGGGAAGCAATAAAATATCTTTATACCCGCATTTCAGAGGGTTGGACATTTCACGTAACTGTCCTATTCTGGAATTATCTATTCGCCCTCATTCTTATAACCCTAAAACCAGAATCAGAAACAGGGGACGTTTACCATGAAACTTCAGCAATTGCGGTATATCTGGGAAGTAGCCCGGCATGACCTCAATGTCTCCGTGACGGCGCAGAACCTTTATACCTCGCAACCTGGCATCAGCAAGCAGATCCGCCTGCTGGAAGATGAGCTGGGGCTGGAAATCTTTTCCCGTAGTGGCAAGCATCTGACACGGGTTACTCCAGCCGGGGAAACTATCCTGCGAATTGCAGGGGAAATTCTACGAAAAGTCGAGAATATCAAGCAGGTAGCGCAAGAGTTCAGTGATGAAACCAAAGGGA
>JACFNA010000405.1 GCA_019455085.1 Chitinophagaceae bacterium | reverse complement strand
CCGACAGGCGCCTACCACTTCTTCATTCCAGGCAAAGACCCTCACACTCAGGCGGCGAACTTTATTCAAACAGTTACCTTATCCCCCGGTAACCTCCCTCCGGTATTAGACATCGAAAAAACAGGGCGCTTGTCAGTAAGCCAGCTTCGCTCCGATGTGCAGCAATGGCTCGATAAGGTAGAATCTCATTATGGCGTCACCCCAATCATCTACACAAACATTTCATTTTATGAAAAGTATTTCTCTTCCGGTTTCGAAAAATATCCAATCTGGATAGCCCATTATCTGCAACCCCACAAACCCAGGACAGAGAGGAAATGGACATTTTGGCAACACAGCGAGGTGGGGCAAGTAAACGGTATCAGACACAAAGTAGATTTCAATGTTTTTTACGGAGACAGCAGCGATTTCAAAAAGTTACTCATTGGTGCGCTCCCATAATCCCGATATTAGGAACCGGAAGTAGCCGGGAAATAATTACCTTGGTTGATTAAACACTCACAAATGACAATAGCTCAGGCACAACAAGAAGTAGATCAGTGGATAAAAGAAAAGGGAGTCAGATATTTTGACGAGCTCACTAACCTGGGAATCCTGATGGAAGAGGTAGGAGAACTGAGCCGGATTATGGTAAGAACTTATGGAGAACAATCGTTCAAAGATTCAGATAAAGACAGGCATCTCCAGGATGAACTTGCAGACGTATTATGGGTACTCTTGTGCATTGCCAACCAGACAAATACCAACCTCACAGAAGCCCTGCAAAAGAACTTTGAGAAAAAGAATTCCCGTGACCATTCACGACATAAAACAAATCCTAAGCTAAATCCATAAGCGGAATTAAAATATAGCAGATTGAACTTACCTTTACGCCTTCTGAGATTTTTTTAATGAAAAACCATTCCTATAATGGCGACACAACATGTCAGACAATTTTTAGATTTTGAACAGCCGATCAAGGACCTCTACGAACAAATCGAGGCCAACCATAAACTAGCTGCCAAAAACAACTCCAGCGACTATGATGATATCAACGCAGCGTTGGAGAAGAAAATTCTTCAGAAAAGAAAAGAGATTACAGATGGGCTTACACCGTGGCAAAAAGTGCAACTGAGCCGCCATCCGGATCGCCCCTATACCCTCGAGTATATCTCAAAAATATTTACAGACTTTATAGAACTCCATGGCGACCGCAATGTGAAAGA
>JACFNA010000404.1 GCA_019455085.1 Chitinophagaceae bacterium | reverse complement strand
CACGTTCCGAGTCTGTCATTCGAATGAGCGCCAGTTCTCCTGCGATGCAACTGAATGTCAGTACCACTTTTACTGTTTTAAACGACCGGTGGCCCTACACTAGTGTTCAATTTTTTGATGGTTTCCCTTTTCGCGGAGTAAATCCGGAAGAGTGGTGGTTCAGCAAAGTCCTGTACATGAATCAGGATGGTAAATGGTCCACCTATTCCAACGTCAATCAGGTTTTTCAGGGGGATCAGACTGCTGCAAACAGTACCGGCACCCATTTTACAGCGCTCTATTCGGCAGATCGCGGTAATGTTCTATTTCTGACAAAAAACTTTAAGTCAGGGGATGACCTGAACATTAATAATGTTATATGCAGTAACTATATCGATTTACACATGAATATAATGCCGCCAAAACTGAATAAGGATTCTTTTGTTATGAAAAAAGGGTTTCAAACAAGCGTAGAGTACCAGATGGCTATATGGGGTGATGGTAGTTTAACTGAAGAGCAGGTAATTCAAATGGGCAAAAAGAGTATAGAATCAGGTAATCTCGCGATCAATGAGTAGTAATACAGATGGGGTGCCTTCCAGTCTGTTTAATAAAAACCAGATAATTTGGAACAACAACCATTGCTTAAACCATAACTTATCATGATGCACAGTAATCCCTTAACGAAAGGACTTTCAGCGCTGCTTGTTATGTCGTGTTTTTATATTCCGCAGATATCCAGAGCGCAGTCAGACGGGCTAATTGACAGCGTTAAAACATCCATGTACAATGCCACACGTTTTATGGTGGAAAAAGCAGGAACACAGGGAGGTTATGTAGGGTTTTACACGGATGACTTTTCCAGGAGATGGGGAGAACTGGAAGCTTATAAGACCCAGATATGGCTGCAATCGCCGGGTGGTACAATAGATATGGGAAATACTTTCCTGGATGCCTATCGGGTTACTGGCGATGAGTATTATTATCAGGCTGCTGAACAGGTTGCACAGGCATTGATCTGGGGTCAGCTA
Organism: Chitinophagaceae bacterium; assembly: GCA_019455085.1. Taxonomy (GTDB): domain Bacteria; phylum Bacteroidota; class Bacteroidia; order Chitinophagales; family Chitinophagaceae; genus Ginsengibacter. The sequence continues at coordinate 199 of JACFNA010000404.1, read as the reverse complement.
CCTTGCGGAGGCTGGAATTATCTCATTGATTTTGCAGGAGAAAGTTCATTAAAAAACTGGTACAATACAATAGGAAAGAATGCCTGGGGCTTTGAAGAATTTTATCATTATTATGGAAATGCAACGTTTGATGATGGCGTAAGTGCGGGCGCTGCAAGTTTTCTGCTTCGAATCTATCTCGAAAAGACGGATTTAAAAT
>JACFNA010000403.1 GCA_019455085.1 Chitinophagaceae bacterium | reverse complement strand
TACATTGTAAATAGCGGCGGCACCATCACCGAGGCAGTATCAACTCAGGTTTGGTCCGGTGATGCTGTTGTTCACGTTTCCATTGTCAATTGGCTGAAGGGGGAAGACAAAGGCAAAAAACTTCTTGCTTTTCAACGCGGTGACTCGGTTGACTCGCCATTTGATTATCACTATAAAGATAATATAAATTCAGCATTGAGTTTGGCGGTAGATTTGTCAAAAGCAAAACCATTAAATGTGAATAAAAATTCAGAAGCATGTTATCAAGGGCAAACACACGGCCACAAAAAATTCTTATTAAGACGTGCTGAAGCTGAATTTATCATATTTTCCGATGAAAAATACAACGAGGTACTTTTCCCATTCCTCACGGCTGATGAGATGATCGGCAACGTTGGTTCTTTGCCTAAACGGTATGTCATTGATTTTCGTAAACATGATGTGTTTTCAGCTAAAGAATATGCAGAGGTTTTTAACATAATCCAGAAATCTGTTTTACCCGACCGCCAGACAAAAGAAAAAGAGGAGAAAAAACGAAACGAAACTGCATTAACAAAGAATCCCAAAGCCCGTGTCAATCACCATCATGCTAATTTCTTAAGGCAATGGTGGAAACTTTCTTATCCACGCAACGAGATGATGGATATTATTCAGAGGTTGCCCCGTTATTGTGCTTGCGGGCAAGTGACCAAACGTCCAATTTTTGAATTTGTTTCATCAGAAATCCATCCCAATGCCGCTTTAGTGGTATTTCCTATTGCGGATGATTACTCTTTTGGTATTCTTCAGTCAGTTGTGCATTGGGAATGGTTCACCGGACGTTGCTCATCATTAAAAAGTGACCCCCGATATACTTCCAACTTTGTTTTTGACTCTTTCCCGTGGCCGCAAAAACCAACCCAAAAACAAATCAAGGAAATTGCAGACCGGGCGGTAGAATTACGGACGGTGCGGCGCAAAATAATGGCGCAACACAGAATGAGCCTGCGTGACTTGTATCGGGTAATGGAAGAAACCCCGGCAAATCCGGTTAGCGAAATACAAGATAAACTTGACGCCGCTGTGTTTGCCGCCTACGGCATAAAAAAGAATGATGATATTTTGGCTTTTCTGTTGGCGTTAAATCTTGAATTGGCGGAGAAAGAAGCTACTGGAGAAGAAATAGTTGGGCCGGGATTGCCGCCAAGTATTGAAAACCCGGCGGAATTTATTACTGATGA
>JACFNA010000402.1 GCA_019455085.1 Chitinophagaceae bacterium | reverse complement strand
GGGAACAACGGAAACAGACAAACTGACTCAATTGAATACTGAAATTTCTCAAGCCAGACCGGAGTTAGCGGCAGGGGAGAACCGTGTTTAAATTTTTGCTACACACCGAAAAGGAACATGTATAGCTCAGGTTGGCCAGTAGAAATGGTTCGTACAATTTGACTGATTTTGTCATACGTGTATACTTGTATACACTATGAAAAAAATAAATGGAGGTTCAGAACAAGATGGTGATAAAAAGAACATGGTACCCACATCGTTTCGGTTGCCAGCAAGTCAGATGGAGGAAATTAAGCGTAGGATAGGTCCGTTAGGAGCACCGTCAAAGATTTTTAGAGTTTTGGTCGGTATGTGGCTTGATGGATTGATAGAAGTTACTAATGAAGATATAGAAAAATACGGCTAGGAGGGTCAAAAAAATGGCCCGTGAGTGCGCCAACACCCACGAGCCTAGTTTACCCAACAAAAAAACACCTTACGGAGCGTTATATTATGTCGGGTATTTCTATTGTACCACTAACATATTTTGATTCCCAAAAAAACTACAAAAAAATAATTGCCTGGATCACAGGATTACTCACGCTGTTATTGGCGTTGTTTTCCTTCATCTTGTCATTTAACGCTTTGGCCGACCTGGCAATCAATCACGGGGTTAGTATCCCAATTTTATTCCCTCTGGTGGTTGAAGCCGGGGTAATAATTTTCTCACTCAATGCCCTGTACCGTTCCCTACACGGCGAAAGTGCTAAATGGCAATGGTGTTTGGTCATCAGTTCATCCTTACTGGCTGGCGGATTTAATATTCTGCATGCTCCACCAGATTTGGTATCAAGAATTATGGCAGCGATGCCCAGCCTCTTTTTGCTTCTCTCATTTGAAACCTTATTGAGCCAAATCAAACACAGTGTAACCCGTACACATGTTATCCAAAGCATTGTTCAATTGACAAGTGAGTTAGAAAGTAAGCGCCAAGAGCTTGATCTTCTCATTGATGCCAAAGGACAAGAGATTGAGAGATTACACTATGAAGCTGATGAGTTGGAAACCGAAATTGAAGTGACGAGAACTGCGCTGGTACAGGTTCGGCAAGAAAATAAAACTGAACATACCCACTTCGGGAGTATTCCACCTATTCAGATTACTGAAACCAAAAATGGTGATGCGTCCATTGAACTACGCCGCGATGCACTCATACGAATCATAGCCAACGAAGGTGATATTG
>JACFNA010000401.1:277-1222 GCA_019455085.1 Chitinophagaceae bacterium | reverse complement strand
ATACTCTTGGCTGGGATTGTGATTTACCTAGTTTTTGGGGGATTTATTAAGAGGGTATGGCGGGCTAATCAGGTACTGAAAATGGCTGATGTGTCTGGAGTTGGATATTACAATCTAAGATGTGAAGATAGTCATTATCCAGGTGATGATGTTGAGGCATGGAAAAAATGCATTGATATTTTGCAGTACTACGAGGCAAGGGCAAAGAGGGAGTGGGCTCCACTTATTAAGCAGTACCAAGAGATTGACTGCAAAGATTTTCGCTACAAAGACGATGCCCTGAGTTTTTATGAGTACTACGGAGGTGGAACTTACAACGCCATTATCAAATCACGCTATGACGGATACAGGCTTGCTGATGGTAGCCCTTACACTCTTGAAGCTTGGATGAAGTCATTTACAGACTCTGGCGGGAATACTGTGGCATTTAGCTTGGTGGATTTACAAAAGAAGTACTATTACGACCCATATCATCTGGATGCAGATGCGAATGGGATACCGTGCGAACATCTCCCCAGTAAGCCACTAAATGAGAAGGATGAGCCGTGGCGTGATTGGAACAATAAATTATGATACGTAAATTATTTCGCTTGATTAAGGGTTTTGTTATCGCTGTGGTAGGACTTGCAGTTATTTGTTTGACAATACTGGGCTTAGCTTCATTTAAGAGATTTGCCCCTCCAGCCATAAAGGGGAACAACGAAGCAGGTCTCAGGGTTGTGCTTGCTAAACAATATGCCTTACTTAACAGCGAAGACGGGCGTAAGGAGATTTGCAACTCATATATTTACTCAAGGGCTTCTGGTGTTAGTGAGTGTTTGAAAAACATAACCGAAAGCCCTGGATACCAGAGGGTAGAGGTAAATAGTGTGAGGGTGGAAGGAGAAGAAGCTTTTGTGGATAGGACAATAATCGTCTGTAAGAGCGAAAGTTGTCAGGATGTAG
>JACFNA010000401.1:0-267 GCA_019455085.1 Chitinophagaceae bacterium | reverse complement strand
GATACCTGGAAGATGGATGCAGATAAGTTTTTGTGTGCAAGGGACAAACCATATCCGATGAACCCAGCATTTGATAGGGCTTTGAGCCTCGTTATCCAAAGACTAAAGGAGATGCCGTCAAATTATGCGAATACGCTCGTAGGGGATATAGCAAACTGTTTGGACATTCAATGTGCACCGAGCGAAAAGGATATGGGTGGAGCAGAGGGATACTTTACCTTCGTCCCGGGTCAATCATCCGAGAGACTACTTATTTATGTTGACCCG
>JACFNA010000110.1:7786-10169 GCA_019455085.1 Chitinophagaceae bacterium | reverse complement strand
AGATACCTACCAAAAAATTTTACCCCAGATTAGTGAATGAATTTCTCATAAAATCACTCAATAAAATATCATTCACTGTGACAGCGAATATCAAGATAATTTGTTGAAAAAAAAATTTTTTATTGTTTGTTTATCTCATAAAAAAACCAGTAGTGACCGTTTCTATTATTCACGTCTCTTTCGGGTAAAAATCCCTGCCTTATTCAGCTAGTGCCTGTATTGGGTTTTAACGTATCTTACAGTTCTAAATGGTTTTTCAGAGGCTTCCGGTAACTTAATTTTGAAAAGTTCCAATACAAAATATTAATATGATTTTTTGTGTAAAATATTTTTTGAAAAATTATTAATTTTTATTTACCACATTCACTTAACCTAAAAGAAACTTTCGAAAATGGGATACGAACTAACAGGCATTCTATTAGAAAAATTTAAAGTTATTCAACGCACCGCAACTTTTAAAGTACGCGAATTTGTGGTTGAGCGTTCAGAAGATATCAACGGCAAAATAGTCTCCAATCCAATAAAGTTTCAGACTACCCAGGACAGGACATCCCTGCTCGACGCTTTCAAACCAGGCGACCGCATTCAGGTATCCTTTAACATCCGCGGGAGCAAATGGGAGAAGGAAGGAAAAGCTTCATACTTCAACAACCTGGACGCCTGGAAAATAGTGGCAGTTCCACTCGAAGAAAACGCACCTAAACCTTCAGAACCCGGTGCAGACAAAGGTTCTGACGACTTTACTTCAAGTGAAGACCCACAGGATGATTCCTTTATTCCATTTTAAAGTGCTATTTCCGACAGATTGAAAACTGATTCATTTCTGTGGCGTAATTGTATTTTACACGCTATTCATTACATTTACTACTCAAGCTATTTAGTATTCCTGCTAAACAATAAAAATTATGACTCAACTTGAGTTGCAAAACCTGAAGAAATATTATGCGGCACACAAAGCGGTTGACGATATTAGCTTCAGTATTTCTCAGGGCGACATCTTTGGATTGCTAGGCCCAAACGGAGCCGGCAAAACCACGCTCATCCGAATGATTACGGGTATTATATTTCCGGACAACGGGTCGATTCTCTTTCGGGAAAAACCTTTCGACCCGGGAAAAGATATCTTCCACATTGGATATATGCCTGAAGAAAGAGGGCTCTACAAAAAAATGAAAATTGGTGAGCAGGCATTGTACCTCGCTATGTTGAAAGGGCTTTCCAGAAGTGACGCAATGAAGAGGGTGAAAATGTGGTTCGAAAAGTTCGAAATGCAAAACTGGTGGAACAAGAAAACCGAAGACCTTAGCAAAGGAATGAGCCAAAAACTACAGTTTGTAACTACTGTACTCCACGAGCCCGAATTGCTTATTCTTGACGAACCTTTCAGCGGACTTGATCCTGTAAATTCAAACCTGATAAAAGAGGAAATATTGAGGCTGAATAAAGCCGGCACTACCATCATCTTTAGTACCCACAGGATGGAACAGGTAGAAGAATTATGCCAGCGTATTGTGCTGGTGAATAAAGGAAAAAAAATCCTCGATGGGGACTTGTCTCAAATAAAGAACGACTTCAAAGAACATATCTTCAATATAGGATACGAAGGAGCACTTCCTCAGTTCGAAAGCCAGACATCAAACATCTATAGCCAAAAGAATCAAATGGTGACCGTTAAGATTGCCGACAATGCTTCACCATCGGATGTGCTGAAAGAATATCTGGCCTACAACGCCCACATCACTTCATTCAACGAAGTGCTGCCTACGCTTAATGAAATATTTATAAAGCTGGTAGAGGAACTCAAAACTACTCCGGCCTTTTCTGATGCTATTTAATGAATTGCTATGTTAAAAAAAACAGGATTAATCATAAAGAGAGAATATCTCACACGCGTGCGCAAGCGCACATTTCTCTTTACCACAATCTTACTTCCGCTCTTGCTGTTCGGGCTTATGATAGCGGTTGCTTATTTCAGTATTGAAAGCCAGGATACACAAAAAATAGCCATCAATGACCCTTCAGGAGCTTTTTCATCATCATTCCAAAATGACAGGTCAGTTACATTCGACTTTACCACTGATGTCAACAAGGACAACTTCGCTCAAAAGGGGTATTCTGCTATTCTGATTATACCACCGGATCTGTCTTCGGGCATTGATTCTGTCACTCTAATCTCTGAAAAGCAAATCAGCATTATGACAGAGCAGCGAATTAAATCGCAGATAAATAATGCACTTAGAAATAAAGCGTTACTTGAAAACCATATCGATAAATCGCTGCTGGACTCTATCAACAATATCAAACAGGAGAATCTCTACAAATTTTCGGCTGTGATCAGGCAGGGACAAAAGACAGAGAAATCAAATGCAGGGTTGGCATACGG
>JACFNA010000110.1:0-7776 GCA_019455085.1 Chitinophagaceae bacterium | reverse complement strand
TTTTGCTTCCGGAATGCTTATTTACATGACATTATTGATCTATGGCACATCCGTAATGCGGGGCGTGATGGAAGAAAAGACAAACCGCATCGCAGAAGTAATCATCAGTTCCGTGAGGCCTTTCCAGCTTATGCTGGGAAAAATTATCGGGATTGCAGCCGTTGGCCTGACCCAACTTTTGATATGGATTGTTTTCATCTTTCTCCTCTTTTCAATTGGCGGATTGTTTTTACCTGCTGAAACACTCCAGTCAGGAAGCAGCCTGTCCACAGCGATGGCCGGTAATCAGGATGCAACAGCCGCAATGGAAATTCTCTCTGCTAAAAATTTATTGCTATCTGCAAACTGGGGGCTTATCATTCCGACATTTATCTTTTACTTTATAGGCGGGTACCTATTATACGCTGCACTTTTTGCAGCAATTGGCAGTGTAGTTAACGAAGATGCACAGGACGCACAGGCCCTTGTGCTTCCGGTAACACTGCCCATCATCTTTTCTCTTGTTATTATGACAGCAGCTATCAATAATCCGCAATCCTCATTAGCCGTATGGGGGAGCATAATACCACTGTCTTCGCCCATTGTAATGATGGCCAGAATACCTACCGGCAATGTGCCATTCTGGGAATTGGGATTATCTATAGCGCTTTTGATAGCAGGGTTTATTTTCACAACATATATAGCTGCTAAAATCTACCGCACCGGTATTTTACTTTACGGGAAGAAGGTGACTCTTAAGGAAATATCCAAATGGCTGATGAGGAAGTCGTAGAAGAATGATCACAGTTCTATATCCAACTCGTTATCCCAGTTGGCACGCACAGACAGTTTTTGTGTAATCCGCTGCACTCTCTCCGGCTGCTTACGTGTTTCATATTTGCCAGGATCCCACAGGCCGTTTTCGTTGGAGTCTTCCAAAATCTGAATGGTATAGGTTCCGGGATTGATGAGCCTGAGTTCAAAAACAGCTGACTTTAGTGGGTATGATTGCATGACATTCTGCTCATTCAACAATTGTAATACAGGATGGGAAAACTTGTCAAAATTCTTAAAGCTCAGTTTGACACTGCCATAATCGCTCTCTTCTTTTACTACAAGTTTGAGTGTATCAGACTTTTCATATTTCGCGCCTAATGTATCTGTGGCGGCTCCTTTAAGCACGAGTAGCTGGAGCTGACTTCCTTCTTTCCATGGATACGCCAGTGTAAGTTTTTTCCCGGTGGAATCTAACGAGTATCCTGCGCCCCGTAGAGGAATGTAGGAAGTATCCGTAAGTAATATCCTGGTCGAATCAAACGATTGCAAAGGGTTATTAAATGTAAGTACCAGCGGGGTAAGCAGGTCCTGCCGGCCTGATGCAAGTGAAGTAGTGTATTTTAATTCCGGCTCAGCCTTTTGAGCTGCCACTTTGGGTTGTGGTTTTTCTTCAGAATATGCGAATAAATTTACAGGCGCATGATCTTCACCTTTAAGTGCAACCACGGAATCTGAGAACGCAAAAAGCTGTAGTGGGTTGTTGTACATCAACTGGCCACTCTCATCCTTTAATGCAAAAATCTGATAGTTGTCAGGAGGGAGATTCCTAAAATGGAAATTACCTTTTCCATCGAGCCTGGCGATATACTTGGGTTTCTGCTTATACACGGCTGAATCTGTATGCACATTGTAAAGCATCACCACAAGGGTAGAATCTACAGTACCTGTTTCGGCAAGCGTCACTTTACCACCCAGAGTAAGTGAGTCGATATATTTCCCTGTAGAGAAGGTATAGACAAAATCTTTCAGCACATTCCCTTCGTTCAAATCTTTAATAGCTTTTCCAAACTGTATTGTATAGGTAGTGTTGGGCAACAATGTATCAAACAGTCTTACCGTAACCGATCTTAGCTTATAATCAAAAACAGGGGTTTTTCGTGGCACAGGAGATACCAGCACATTTTTAAATGCATTGTCCAATTCGATATACTCATTAAAATTCAGTGTAATTCTCCTGGAGTTAAACTCCAGAGAATTATTTTGTGGGGAGGCAGATGTGAGTACAGGAGGGATTGAATCTTTGGGGCCACCCACCGGCATCGCTATCTGACCGCAATTAAACTGAATTGCAGACACAAGGACACCTGCTGTCAGAAACAACAAATAAAGGGCAAGTGGACGATGCTTTCTCATTATCCGGGTATGCGCGTGATGTATTTCTCCATCTGCTTTAACTGATCTCTGATTTGTGGAGTGGTAGGTTTCAGCGCTTTAGCCTTTCTGAAGTATTCTTTTGCAGCACGAAATTCACGCTTATTCACCATGATAGAAGATAACTGAAGGTAGGCGGCCGATTCATTTTCTTTATCAGGCAAACCTGCACGTATAGCCTGCCGAATAAAACCCTCGGCTTCTCTAAAATTCCCTTTTTGCATGCTCAGCATCCCCAGTTGCAGTTTGTTGGCGCCTTCAGCTTCTTTGACCGGAGAGCCGAGATTGAGGCTCTTCCTCATGTGCTTTTCTGCAGTATCAAAGTCCTGATCTACCATTGCCAGATTTCCTTTCAATGTGTAATACACAGAACGTACCGGTTTTATCAGCAATCCGGGAAACCAGATAGAATTGATTACCTTTTTGGCTCCTTCCACATCCCCATCTTCCATATACCCTTGTATGAGCCGCATAGGCCCAAAGAGAAAGTGACCTACAATCATAATTGCAGCAATGAGATAAAGCACAAAGGAAGGCCAGAAGCCTGCCTGTATATTCACATATATTGCTGCCAATAATGATAAGATACCAATATGCAGGCGATACTTAATCAGGAAATTCAAAAACTTCGTCATCGTAAAATCTTACTTAAACCTATTCAATAATTATAAAAAAAGAGTGACAAAGATAAGCGATTCGGCTCTTTGCAATTGCCGGGTTAATTAATAATTTGAGGTGCCGGTAAGTGAAAACTCTTCTTTGACCCGAAGGGCTTTGACAGTCTCAAATTATTAATTCGCAAATTGCTGATTTAATGTGCAACAGGGGGCATGTTACCAATATCTTTTACGGATACCTGCCGGGCCTGCAAAAGCGGAAAAGCCAACCGGTGTATTACGCTCTTTAGCTTCCTCATGCCATACAGTACATAACGGTTGGTCAGTTCATTAAAAACTTCTCATCGCCAAAAAAGGAATCATCTTCAGCCAGCTTTAACTCCCATTTCCACGCAGTATCCATCATCTGATCAATAGTGAAAACCGGGTTCCAGCCCAATTCCTTTCTGGCATGTTGGTTATTGGCATAAACTGCCACTATATCGCCAGGTCTTCGTGCTCCAATTTTATAATTCAGCTTTTTTCCGCTTACTTTCTCAAAAGCACGGATAGCCTCAAGTACGGTGACTCCGTTTCCTGTACCCAGATTAAATACGGAGACCTTGTCGCTATTCTTCTGTTGTATCAGGTATTTCAGAGCAAGAGTATGTGCTGCGGCTATATCTGACACGTGTATAAAGTCGCGAATACACGATCCATCGCGTGTATTATAATCATCTCCATAAACAGTCATCTGGTCTAACTTACCAATTGCAGTCTGTGTAATTGCAGGCACAAGATTTTGTGGCCTCCCTAAAGGCAGTTCGCCAATCTGAATCGAAGGATGCGCCCCCACCGGATTAAAATACCTTAACAACACGCTGCTGATCCCCGAGACAGTACTGACATCTCTCACTATCTGCTCTCCCATCTGCTTTGTAGCTCCGTAAGGAGATTCTGCGGGTTTCACAGGCGAGGTCTCCGTAACAGGTACTGCATCGGGATTACCATACACTGTACACGACGACGAAAATATGAAATGGGGTACCTTAAATTCTGCTGCACACTTCAGCACATTCATCAGCGATCCAAGATTATTGTCATAGTACATCATCGGATGTGCCACTGATTCCCCGACAGCCTTATATGCCGCAAAATGAATAATTCCTTTGATATCCGTATTCTCGTGAAATACGGCATAGAGATCATCAAAATTGCAGAGATCTACTTTATAATTTTTCACCTCCACTCCCGTAATCTGCCTTACGCCGGTAAGCAGCACCTGCGTGGAGCGTGAATTATTATCTACAGAGATAACATCAAACCCATTTTGCAACAAATCCACGATGGTATGTGAGCCAATATACCCACAACCTCCAGTTACTAAAATCTTATCCATAACCTCTTGCTTAAAACCAATTTGGATGAGAGAAATTATTCTATACAAAAATATGAACTACCAGGAATACAAGCATTGCGATGAACGCACTGATTGGGATGGTGATAATCCATGCCCAAATAAGATTTACGGTAATACCCCACCTTACGGCAGACAACCGTTTGGTGGCTCCGACACCCACAATAGAACCTGCAATGGTATGCGTGCTACTTACCGGAATCTTAAGAGATTCGGTTATAAACAATGTAATGGCGCCTGCTGTCTCTGCCGCCACCCCTTCAAAAGGGGTCACCTTGGTGATCTTGGTTCCCATCGTCTTGATAATCTTCCAGCCACCGCTCAGCGTACCCAGTGCGATAGCAGTGTAACAGGACAACGGCACCCACACAGGCATCTGTTCAAACGTATCAATAGCGCCACCGGCAATCAAAGCGGCCGTAATAATACCCATTACCTTTTGAGCATCATTACCCCCATGCCCAAGACTAAATGCCGCTGCGGATACCAACTGCAGCCGCTTGAACCATTTATGTGCTTTTACTGTATTGAGTGAGTTCAGGAAAAAAGTAAATGCCGCCATAACGACGAGTATAAAGCCCATCAGCACCCACTTAAAGTTTCCGTGAAAAAAGATTACCCGCAGATAATAATTGTCATAATGAGTGATCAGCTTTGAATTATCGGTCTCTAACATTAATGATAACACGATAATAACCATCACTATTACACCTACTGAAATTATTTTGGGAGCATGCCCCTTTCTGAAAGAATTAATAAACCAAAGTGAAATGATAAATGCAGCGATCATACCCAGCAATGGAGCCAGGAATATGAATGCTATAATCTTTAAAATCGGTTCGGCATTAATTGAATAAAATCCTGCATGGGCTATAGCGGCTCCACCGAATCCTCCAATTAAAGCATGAGATGAAGAAGAAGGAATACCAAACCACCAGGTAATCAGATTCCAGATTATAGCACCCACCAACCCCGAGAATACTACAGGCAGTGTAACAAATTCCTGCTTCACCGTCTTGGCTATCGTATCTGCCACCCCATGCTCCTTAAAAATAAAAAAGGCAGCAAAATTGAATATCGCTGCCCAAACCACCGCCTGAAAAGGGGTAAGCACTTTTGTCGATACGACCGTCGCAATAGAGTTTGCTGCATCATGGAAACCATTGATATAGTCAAATATCAATGCCAGTGCAATAATTACAATCAAAAATGTCATCATCTTAGAATCGGTTTCTTCCGGAATGGGCAATCAATCTGGCGATCAGGCATATTTAATAATAATAGACTCAATTACATTAGCCACATCTTCGCATTTGTCAGTGATAATCTCCAATACCTGGTAAATTTCTCTTTTCTTAATCACCTCCTTTGCGTCAGGTTCATTTTCAAACAAAGCTTCAATACTCAGGTCAAAAATATCATCAGCCTGATTTTCCATACTGTTAATGGCTACCATTGCATCAGTCATCTTCCTGAGATTCTTCATATCCCTCAATTCCAGTACGGCTTTCTGCACTTCAGTACAGCTCTTCAACACCAGGTCTGCCATCTTCTGAAAGGTGGACTCATTGGGATTTACTTTGTAAAAAGCAATCTTCTTTGCACATGCGTGAATATAATCACAGATATCATCCAAAGCAGTAGCAAGATAATGGACATCCTCCCTGTCAAAAGGAGTGATAAAATTTCGGCCTAACTCTGTAAAAATTCTGTGTGTGTAATCGTCATTCTCATGTTCCAGATCTGCAATCTCTTTGGTTATTACCCCTCTCTTCTCTAAATCCGGCTCATAAACCAGTGCGTTTAGCTTCTCTGCCATCTTCTGGACATTTTCAGCTACGCTTTCAAATAGATTAAAAAAAACTTTGTCCTTGGGTAAAAATAGTTTCAGAACTGAATTGAAGGGCATTTTCTTATTTTGGTGCAAAAATAAGGATTACAAATCGGGTGACAAGAAATTATGTCCGAGAACTTTGAAGTACCCTAAATACTAAAGAAAATCATAGTCTAATACTCTGCGCACATATTTCCCGTCCCTGAATATCCAGGTCACTTCATAATTCCCTTCTCTCGACTTATTAAAAAGATACAGATATACTTTTTTCCTATCCCTGGATCTGTAAACCGCATCTGCTGATAGTTCTATACCATTATTGAGGTAGGTGAAATTTAGATTGTAAAGATCATTGTATGCTGCCGGCGGCACCGTGAGGGTATCGCCATCCACTATCAGCAAAACAGATGCAATCTCTTTCTTAGGCACTCTTCCATAATTTCCGTAATAGGTACGCCTGTCTATCCGGATGAGGTTGGTCTCTTCCTCAAAAAGTAGTTTGTGTTTTGCCGGTTCGAAGGGCCTCAACATCACTTTAGCATAAACGCCATCACCCGAAATTACCAGGCTGTCTTTGCTTACAATGGTTGCCTGGGTTTTGTCCAGCCTATTAGCCATTGCACTCTCTGCAATCCCCCCAAAACTAAAGGAAGCCACATCAGCCCTTACATCGGCAGGCTGTAGCCTTGCAAATGATTCGGTTTTCCGACGCGTATCCGTAATGTCCTGCCCATTAGCTACCGCATGGAAATAAACAAGACTCAGAGAAACAATTAATATCTTATAACTACTTTTCAATTGCTATCTTTTCACTGTGGGAAAACCTTTTGAAATCCAGTCTGCATAGATGTTCTGAGGAAGGTTCAATAAATGGTAATTCGTATATCCACCCGACTTCAGCACATCAATAGCAGGCCGCACATTCGGACAGTTGGCAAATGGGCAACATCCGCAATAAATAACAATATCTGCATCCTTCTTTACAGACTTCAACACTTCTGAAAGTTTCTTCACCCCGGAAGAATGGCCTGCTGCGCCTGCATCAATTGAACCAGGGATCAGTGCCGATGGACCCACATTAATAAGAATGGGCACATTCCTGTCTTGCCTGATCTTTTCGGCGAGCTGGGCAGGATCCTCTAACTGTTCGGCAGTCCAATTCTGTGGCTTTAACTGGCCACAACCCACCTGGGTAAACAGAATCAGTAACATCAGAGAAAACCACTTCCCTTTGAAATTCTTCATAATTAATCTTTGATCAAAAATATAAATTAAAAGAAACACAAGACAGGCTCTTAACTTTTTGCAAACATATACTAGACTTCTTTTTCAGGAAACAGATAATTCTGAATAGCCTCTCTGTAATTTCCAAAAGCAGAAAGCCCCTTTGCAGTAAGCTTACATCTGGTAAGTGGATAATTGTCTTTAAAAGTTTTTGAAATCTCAATGTATCCTGCTGTCTTGAGCTTCGCCAGTTGCACACTGATATTTCCAGATGTGCCATGTGTCTTCTCACGAAGCAAATTAAAATCTGCCTCACCGACACTTACCAGTACAGACACTATTGCAAGTCGCAACTGCGAATGTAATACAGGGTCCAATTCCTTTAATTCCATAATTCTGTTTTTTCAGTGCTTAATCTATTCTGATTCACATTGAATTCACGGCAATATGATTCGTATCTCTTCATCCTGACATCAATTGTTATGTTTAGGCTTCTTCCTCTCCGACTGAGAACGATA
>JACFNA010000109.1 GCA_019455085.1 Chitinophagaceae bacterium | reverse complement strand
GCACTTATCAGGCCGTTGTTAGATGTACCCAAAGCCTTCACGCCAGGGCAGTTCGGGCCTAACAGTCTCATTGGAGTGGCCGGATTTGGTATCTCACAAATGCAATGGAAGATATTTAACCGCTGGGGCCAGATGGTATTCCAGAGTAATAGCATCAAACTGAAATGGGACGGCACTTTCAAAGGAAAACCACAGCCCATGGATGTCTATACATATACATTAAAGGTAACTTTTAGTGATGGCACTACTGCCAGTAAGACGGGTGACATCACTCTAATCAGATAGGGAGGGATTTATGAAGCGTACACTTATTTTAATCTGCCTGAGCACCATTTCAATATTACAGTTGAATGGCCAGGACCTTCATTTCTCTCAATTCTTTAATAACCCCCTGCTGACAAATCCGGCCAACACAGGATTTATTCCTGATGCCGACTACAGGCTCGGGGCCTCTTATCGCAACCAGTACTCCAATATTATGAATGTGCCCTACAAGACTTTCAGCATATTTGGCGACGCACAGGTAATGCGCAACAGAATTGAAAATGGATGGATTGGGCTGGGAGGTGCTATCCTTCGTGATGTAGCAGGCTCCGGCAGCCTCACTTCTACAAAAATTTACGGATCAATAGCATATCACCAAATGCTGGGAATCAGCAGCCTGCTTACAGCAGGATTCAACGTAGGCTGGGCCAATAAACGCATAGATGTGACCAAACTTACATTCCCTGATCAATTTGATGGCCACTTCTTCGACGCTACACTGCCTACACAGGTACAACTGGCTGCTAACTCAGTAAGTTATTTCGATATGCAGGCCGGGATTAATTATGCGTATTTCCCTACCGAAAATACTTTTATCAATGCCGGCTATTCCATACATCATGTCAACAACCCCGAAGAATCATTCTTTGTAAATAACGGCAGTGGTGTCAACAGGGTGGCTATGCGCCATATCGCTTTTCTTAACGGTATCTTCAAAGTTGCAGAGAATGTAATCGTGAACCCCAATATATATTATACCAATCAGGCATCATCAAGCGAGTTGCTGGCAGGCATCAACGGCGCACTTAACCTGAGCGGAGACGGAGAAAAACAATTGGTTGCAGGATTATATTACCGCTATGGAGATGCAATAATACCTATGGTGGGACTTGAGATTAACAATGTCAGGTTCACCTTTAGCTATGACGCTACAATGTCGTCTCTGAAAAGTTTTAACCACACCTTTGGAGCTGCTGAATTTAATGTGCTGAAAAAAGGATTTTACAACGAATATTTTGGCGACAGGAGACAGGCTATGTGCCCTACTTTCTGATTCAGAAACACTATCCGATACTATTCAATTATCCAGACAATACAGTTACCATTGTGGTATAAGGTGAAGCCAATCACAGTATATACGAATGAATCACTCAAACCTGCTAAGATACTTCTCCATCCTGTCCAGAATCTCAGAGAACTCTTCTTCCACATATTCAGACCTGGCCTGCTGAGGCTGAGTAGCAAACCAGATGAGCACCATTGAAATATAATCCTGCATGTCTTTTCCGGCAAACTTCCCTCTGAACTCAAGTATCTTGTCATTAATCACCTTAAGTGTTTTTCTTACGGCCTCTTCATCTTTAGGAAGAATTTTAATCCTATAGTTTCGGTCACCTATGGTAATATTTAAGGGGATTAATTCTTCGGCCATGCCTCATTAATTTTTAAGGATACTGATACACTTATCTATTGTCTTCAGATATTCGTTAATAATTTTCTGGAACTCTTTCTTATCCTTATCTTCCATAGGATCCAGCGACGCCTTCAACAGAAAAACCTCTTCGCGAAGCATTCGTATCTCCCCCTGCATTTTTTCTTTTTCTTCCTTCAGTCGCTTATTTTCTGCTAAAAGTTTTTCAGCCTGCTTCGCAACATCTGTGTATCTCGTTGTGGCAGTCTGCAACCTGCCCGAAATTTCTATCAACCGATTTGTTAGGTTCTCAGCCATTGCTTCTGATTTCAGCATTCACTTTTTCTGACAAGGTCCTGATTATCTTATTCATCATCCCGTCTGTATCCTGATCAGTCAGTGTCTTTTCAGGATCTGAAAATATGAAATTAAGTGCAACCGATTTCTTGCCTACCCCCAGCTTATCGCTCTCATACAAATCAAACATCTGAATCCGCTGCATCCTCTTAATCTTTAATGCATGAATTACTTCCTCTATCTCGCCAAATTGAACCGATCTGTCCAACACCATCGACAAGTCGCGCGACACCGCAGGATATCTTGCTACCGGCTTATATTCTATCACATTATCTAAAGATGCCGTTACGAAGCGATCCCAGTCTATATCCAGAAAAAATACCGGCTGTTTTATGGAGAACTTCATAAGGTAATTGTCAGCAACCCTGCTGAGCATGGCTACAGAAGTCTTCCCTGAAAGAAATGCTATACACCCCTTCTTATCATCCACCTCCACACTGACCTCTAATCCTGCCAACCTGCACAATGCCTGTGCGATACCCTTGAGATAAAAAATATCCACCTGCTTCTCCTGACTGTTCCACCCTTTCCTGCTATGTGCGCCAGTAACCAGGATCGACAAATGATTTCTTTCTTTGTACTTTTTCCCTTCTGCCGAATAGCTCTTTCCGAATTCAAAAAAGCGCAAATCCTTATTCTTTCTGTTAATATTATGGGCAATACTTTCAAGCGCAGTAGCGAGCATATCCGGTCGCATGATATCAAGTTCCTCGCTCAGGCTGTTGATTATCCGCACCGCATTCTTCACATCCGGATAGTAATCACTGTTAGTAATGCTGTTAGTGAATATTTCCATGAATCCATTACCCGTAAGCCAAGAAGCCACCTTTTCTTTCAGCAGCGCTTCTTCGGCATTGTCATGAATTCCCGGTGTCATCCTTACCTGAGTCGGAATCGGCACCTGGTCAAGTCCGCTGATCCGTAAAATTTCTTCCACCACATCGGCAGGGTGCAAAATATCCGGGTTACTTTCAGGGGCCTTTACCTTAAGATTCCTATCACCTTCTTCAAGAATTTCAAAGCCAAGCTGGGTGAGTATTGCACGAACCTCTTCTTTACTGAACTCCACTCCACTGAGTTTCCGCAGATATGCAAATTCAAGAAGGATAATCCGGTCTGCCGGAGGCTGAAAAATATCTGTAACCTCACTGGAGATGACTCCATTGCACAAATCACGAATCATTTGTGCAGCATACTTCAGCACATCCACTGTCTTGCTGATATCCACACCTTTTTCAAATCGCACTGCCGCATCCGTTCTCAGGCCATGCCTGAAGATTGACTTCCTGATATTGCCCCCATTAAATACCGCACTCTCCAGAAATATATTCTTCGTCTTACCGGTGATGCCACTATCAGCCCCTCCAAATACACCTGCAATACACATCGGCGTATCACTGCCATCACAAATCATTATATCCTCATCGCTTAGCTTCCGCTCCTTTTCGTCAAGTGTCACAAAAGGAGTATTCCCGGCAAGGGTTTCCACGATTACCTTCCCTCCTCCGATCTTATCCGCATCAAAAGCATGGAGAGGCTGGCCGGTTGTGTGTAATATAAAATTGGTAATATCTACCACATTGCTGATGGGTTTCAGCCCCAGCGCCATCAATCTATTCTTCAGCCAGACTGGTGACTCCCCTATCTGAATACCCGAAACGGTAACCCCCGAATATCGCGGACAGAGCGCGGAATCTTTTACTACGACTTCTATCCTAAGGTTGTTATTGTCAGCACTAAATGGCTTTCCTAATGGTGAAACCACGCTGGCAGTCTTTCCGGTATGATGTGACAGCCACGCACATACGTCTTTAGCTACCCCCAGGTGGCTCTGCGCATCCATCCTGTTTGGCGTCAATCCTATTTCAAAGATGGTATCCGTATAAACTTCATACAATTCAGATATAGAAGTACCCGGCACGCTATTTTCGGGTAATACGATTATACCGGCATGCCCCTCGCCCAGCCCTATCTCATCCTCAGCACACAACATACCCCGGCTTTCCTCGCCTCTGATTTTAGCCTTCTGGATTGTGAAAGCATCTCCGCTTACAGGATGCAATACTGCACCTACCGGTGCCACAACCACTTTCTGGCCGGCGGCCACATTCGGGGCTCCGCACACTATCTGCTCTGTAGTATTGCCAATATTAACGGTGGTTACCTTTAGCTTGTCCGCATTCGGATGCTTCTCACAAGTGAGCACTTCACCCACTACCAGGCCTTTCAGCCCCCCCTTCACCGACTCAAAATGTGACACACCCTCTACCTCCAATCCTACAGCGGTGAGAATATTTTCCACCTTGCTGATATCATTTATATATGAGGCAAAAACTTCATCTTTCGGGAGATAATCCAACAACCAATTGTAACTAATCTTCATTCTTATGATTTAATATCACTTATTTCCTTAAAGGGAAGTGCCAAAATTAAGCAAAGTTTGAAGTCGCATGTTAAGGATTGGATAATAATTGGAGATTTCAATAACAAAATCAGGCAAACTGTAAATTCTCAAAGCAGCATCCGGACGCTATTCTACCACCAAAAATGTGTTTCAGGAAAAGTATAAGCTCCTCAAAATATACTCCGGGAAGCAAGGTTTTTCATACCTTTAAAAGGGTGAAAAATGATATGGGGAGCTTTACAAAAAAAAGTAATTTACTGTGCGGGCCGGCCAATTAATATTTCCTAACAGCCTAAGGTGGAAAACTCAGAAGACTTTGCTGAAAACTATTTTCCAATGTAGAATTCAGCGATAAAAATGTGGATAACAAGTATAAGACGATGTGAATGATATTGTGAATAACTACAGCATAAATAATAATTTAAAAATGATTCATGGAATAAAAAATAGTCAGTTACCTTAGATGCCCCCTGAAGATTTTGAATTAGTTTTTTTAACGGATTAAAAGGATTTTGGAATTACACATGAACCTTACCAACCTCGATAAAGACCGCAAAGCAAGACGCAAATTCTCTCCTGACCCTACTTTCTCCCTGACGGGCAAAGTACAGCCTCAGGCTAAGGAACTGGAGGAAGCAGTGCTGGGTGCTATTATGCTTGAAAAGTCAGCAGTAGATATTGCATTCGAACACCTGAAATCTGAATGCTTTTACGTAGAAGCCCATCAGAAAATCTTTGCAGCTATGCAAAGCCTGCAACAAAAGAACTTTCCCATCGACCTGCTTACGGTTGTGGAAGAACTAAAGGCAAGAGAGGAACTGGAACTGGTGGGGGGGGCCTACTATATCACAAAACTGACCAACTCAGTAGTATCTTCTGCTCACATCGAAATTCACGCAAGAATCATTCTGCAGAAATTTATTCAACGTGAACTCATCAGGGTAAGTAACGAAATCATAGGTGAAGCTTTTGAGGACAGCACAGATGTATTTGATCTGCTGGACATTTCAGAATCCAAACTTTTTGAGATTTCAAACAACTACCTGCGTAGTGAAACAGAGAGTATTGGCACGGTGCTGGTGAATACCGTAAAACGAATAGACGAACTACGCGACCGCCAGGATGAGATTTCAGGAGTACCCAGCGGGTATCCCAAGTTGGATGAAGTAACCTACGGATGGCAGCCTGGCGACCTGATTATCCTGGCTGCCCGGCCCTCTATGGGTAAAACAGCCTTCGCACTCAATCTGGCACGCAATGCAGCATTGAACCATCAGAAAAAAACACCGGTGGCCATCTTTTCACTGGAAATGAGCAGCAGCCAACTGGTGCAAAGAATACTTAGTGCCGAGAGTGAAGTGCAACTTGAAAAAATAGCACGTGGCCAGTTGGAAGAGCATGAAATGAACCAGCTACATGCAAAAGGAATCAACGTGCTCAGCAATGCGCCTATCCATATTGACGACACACCGGCGCTCAATATTTTTGAACTCAGAGCAAAATGCCGCCGGCTGGTAAACAAACACAACGTAGGCCTGATAGTAATAGACTATCTGCAATTAATGAGTGGCTCCAGCGAAAACAGAACAACGAACAGAGAGCAGGAAATCAGCCGTATATCACGCGATCTGAAAGGCCTGGCCAAAGAACTGCAAATTCCGATCATTGCGCTCAGCCAGCTAAGCCGTGAGGTTGAAAAAAGAAAAGAAAAGAGCTTTATCCCTCAATTAAGCGATCTGCGCGAATCAGGTGCTATCGAGCAGGATGCTGATATTGTAATGTTCCTCTACAGGCCTGAATATCACGACCTGCAGCAAGACGAAATGGGTCGCTCTACCAAGGGCAAATCTTTTATTAAGATAGCTAAACACAGAAACGGCCGGCTGGAAACGCTGGACTTTGCATCCTTCCTTCCGATACAAAAATTTGAACCCTGGGTAGATGAAGAAACACAACTATTCATCCAAAAGAGCAGCAGGATGAATGATGGCGCCTTTGATGAGGAATCACCATTTAGTTAAATTCCAAAGTTTCAGGCAAAACAGGCATACCCGAACCACTTTGTTAATTTGTGGCATAAGGAAGTGTACTATATTGGAAATCAGTTTATTACTAAAAGAAGAGCTGGTCAATAATTGCCAGAAATTACATCCGGAGAAAGCTTACGTAAAAATTGCCCCAAAACGAGCATTTTTCTTTTGGGCAGACCGCAAAATATTGTACTTTTGCAACCCTTTTTAAAATTAAATCACAAATCAAACGCATGAAAAATTATGAATTGATGGTGATCTTTACCCCGGTACTGTCTGAGGATGAGTTTAAAAATGCTCAGAAAAAGTACACGTCATTCCTTACTGAAAATGGCGGAGAGGTAGTGCATCAAAATGCATGGGGACTAAGATCACTGGCGTATCCGATTCAGAAAAAGACTACCGGTCTTTACTGGATTCTGGAATACAAAGCGCCATCCGACTTCAATGAGAAGCTGAAGACTCAGCTTCTGCGCCGCGATGAGTCAGTACTTCGCCACATGTACACCGTACTCGACAAGTATGCTGTAGAGTACAACGCCAAGAAGGCTAAAGGAATCCCTACTTCAAACCAAAAAGAGGAGGTAAACAATGGCTAAACCAAACGACATTAAATACCTGACGGCTATTAAGTCTGAAAAAAGACCTAAGAAATATTGCCGCTTCAAGAAACTGGGTATTAAATATATCGATTACAAAGACGCCGATTTTCTGAAAAAATTCCTGAATGAGCAGGGTAAGCTTTTGCCACGCCGCATTACCGGAAATTCTCTGAAATATCAACGCAAGGTAAGCGATGCCGTAAAAAAGGCACGCCAAATGGCCATCCTGCCTTACGTAACCGATTTATTAAAATAAATTTTTAACCACCCTAATCTCATGTGTCACGCATGATTGAAAGTCCCGCTAAACAGGGATTGGGTAAAAATGCAAAACAATGCAGGTAATCTTATTAAACGACGTAAACAACCTTGGCGGGGCCAACGAACTTGTAACAGTAAAAGACGGTTATGGCCGTAACTATCTGATCCCTCACAAACTCGCTGTGGAAGCTAATCCGACTAATCTGGCGAAACTGAAAGAACGTCAAAAACAACAAGCTAAGAAAGAAGCACAGTTATTGGCCGAAATAAACGCAGTAAAAGCCGCCCTTCAGGAAAAGCCACTGACTATTGGAGCGAAAACAGGAACTTCGGGCAGAATTTTCGGTAGCGTAACCAATGTTCAGATTACAAGAGCCATCCGCGATCAACGCAATTATGAAATCGATCGTAAGCGTATTCAGATTCTTGACGAGGTGAAAGAATTAGGTACATACAAAGCAAAAATTGACTTTGGAAATGGCCATGAATTTGAAATTGAATTTGAAGTAGTTGCTGAATAAATATTGCTAATCGCACTATAACGAAAATGGCTGCTCAATCGGGCAGCCATTTTTTGTAATACTAATACGTGCAATGGTTTTTCAAAAAACTTACTTGTGGGGATTTTCAGTTCGGCAGGCTAATTTCGGAAAAAATTAATTTACTCAACACTTTTTTTTCCAAAAATTACAGGTAACCCTCCCATTATAGAAAAAATAATACCAACTGTACATACGCCATTCCATCCAAAGCCATTCCACGCATAACTACCCAGGATAGAACCCAGTGTACCTCCAACGAAAAATGACGTCATGTAAATTGTATTCAACCTGGTGCGTGCACGGGTATAAAGAGATGAAACCCGTGTGATATTGGGCACGTGCGCACTTTGTAAACCTACATCTATCAGAATAATGCCCACCACCACAACCCAGATGCTCAGATGTCCATAAAACATAATTGCATAGCCAATAATCATAATCGCTATCCCAAGTCGGATAGGAAGGTACGGGCCTTTACGATCATTTATGGTACCCACAAATGGGGAAACCATTGCTCCGGCGAGTCCCACAATTCCAAACAATCCAATTACAGATAAGGAATAATTATAAGGGGGCTTCTCCAGAAAAAAAGCCATTGTGCTCCAAAAAGCCGAAATAGCGCCGAAAGTACATGCACCAATCCACGCACTCTCCCTGACCAGACGCTGAGAGCGGACAAGCCTAATCAAAGAAATCATCAGCACCCTGTAGTTTCCCTTAAATCCCGGTTGTTCACCCGGAATCATCCTGTAAACCAGGAATGCCATTACCAGCATAAGCCCACAGGCAATCCAATAAACAGACCGCCATCCCCACAAATCAGCTGCAAAGCCACTGAGCGTCCTCGACAATAAAATCCCGGACAACAGTCCGCCCATTATAGTTCCAATCACTTTTCCTCTCTCTTCTTCAGAGGAGAGATGTGCTCCAAGTGGTACAAAAACCTGGCACGCCGTAGCGGTAAGGCCAATGCAAACACTGAAAAAATATAGCATCCCTATATTTTGTGATAGCGCTACCCCTGCAACAGACAACGCTGCAAGCAGGTGCATCCACATCAGTAGCTTTCTACGCGGTACCATATCCCCCACAGGGACTATGAAAAATAAACCAAGCCCATACCCTAACTGAGAACAGATATTAATCCATGCAGACGCATTTTCGGAAATATTAAAAACCTCAACAAAATCACCAAGAAGTGGCTGGCAATAATAAAGATTTGCCACCATGATACCACAGGATACCGCCATAAAGTACTTCAACGAAGCAGGAATACCCGTTCCCGAAGTGCCGGCAAATGTTGATTCAGTCATTATATTATTACACTCACTGATTAAATATGAAAAACAGACAAAAGTAGCCCTCTAATAAGATACTACCGCCAATACCCCGCAATCAGACTTTTCTCAGGTCAGGAAGTTTCCAGGTCACCAACCCTATAAGTGGCAGGAATGCACATACATGATACACAAAATCGATACTGGTAGCATCTGCCAGCAATCCCAAAAGAGCGGACCCCAGCCCACCCATGCCGAATGCCAGTCCGAAGAAGAGGCCGGATATCATCCCTATCTTCCCGGGCATCAGTTCCTGTGCATACACCAGGATGGCAGGAAACGCAGAAGACAAAATAAAACCTATGATGACGCTGAGCACTGCCGTCCAAAACAAACTCACATAAGGCAGGATCAGCGTAAACGGCGCCACTCCGAGTATTGAAAACCAGATCACATATTTTCTGCCGAATCTATCACCCAGGGGGCCACCAAAATAGGTACCCAGCGCAGCTGAAGCCAGATAGATAAACAGAAAAATCTGAGATGTCTTAATGCTTACACCAAACTTATCAATAAGAAAGAACGTATAATAACTGCTGATACTTGACAAATAGAAAAACTTGGAGAAAATGAGTACCAGCAATATGGCCACCGACAAATGTACCTCGCGCCTGCTAAGCCCCGGATGATAATCCATTACATCTCCCTTTGTTTTCTTTCGCTTCAATTCCAGGAGTCGTGGCCTGGCCCAGCGACCCACATAAAACAAAATCACCATTGCCAGTAGTGCCGCAATTCCAAAAGAAGCAGTATAGTTACGCCCATACTTCACAATAACCAGTGCAGCAAGCAACGGGCCTATGGCAGTACCTGCATTGCCACCTACCTGAAAGAGTGACTGTGCCAAACCCCTTCGCCCTCCAGAGGCCAGAAAGGCTAAAATAGAAGATACAGGATGAAATACTGATGAGCCACTTCCAATGAGAGCTACTGACAGGAGGATTTATCCGAAACTATAAGCAAAGGA
>JACFNA010000400.1 GCA_019455085.1 Chitinophagaceae bacterium | reverse complement strand
AAAACAGATTGGCAAAGTATGGAATAAAGCCGGCATAATAATCGAAAATTATCTGAAATAAAGTTGGTTTTTTATCAAGAAAGTCATCGATCTTTTCACTGATATCAAAAACGATGGCTATGGAAATAATCAGCAGGATTGAAAAAAAGAAAGTATTTAGAAACTTTCTGATAATATAAAAATCCAGGATTTTGATTTTCATTATTTCACCAGCTCATTAATTCGTTTCAGCCCAAGAAGAGGTAACTTATAACCTGGTCGTTGCTGAAGTGCTTTCTCATAATCTTCTTTTGCTGCAGCAATATTTCCGAGGGTCTCATAACAAAGTCCACGGCTATAATAAGCTTCCGGATAATCGGGGGCAACTGCAATTGCATCATTATAATGTTTGATAGCCTGGTCATAGACTTTCAAAAAAGTGTAATGAATATAACCTAAGTTATAATGTGCATGCTGATTACGAGGATTTAGTTTAAGAATCTGTGTATAATCCTGAATAGCTCTATCCAGCTCATTATGTTCCTGGTAAAACAGGGCTCTCCCATAAAGAGCCTCCTCACTATCAGGTCGGATCCGGATTGCATTTGTAAAAAACTCTACACAAACCTGATTATTTTTATAAGAGTACAATAATCCCAGCTGCATATTAGCATCATAATAATCACGATTATTTTCAAGTGCCAGCTGAAATGATTTAATTGACTTGGCCGTATCCCCGGCTTCTTTGAGATCCATCCCCCGAATAAAATAGGCCAGTGCATTGCCGGGTTCAATTCTAAGCATCTCAGATGTGTGTTTGAGTGATTCGTTGTATTTCTTTAACAGAAAATAAATTTCAGCCAGTTTACTATGTGCCTTGAGGTTTTCCGGATTGAGTTCAACCGCTTTTTCCAGTGAGTTCTGAGAATAAACAATCCGGCTCGCTGATAAATAAATATCTGCCAAAAGCAGATAATAGTCAGCCTTTGAGCTGTCGATGGCAATTGCTTTAAGCATATCTTTGTTGGCATCATCAATTCGTTTTTTCCTGAAGTAAATCGAAGCCCGCTGAAAGTATAAATCTGCATTTTTAGGTGAACCTGCAATCATAGCATCCAATTCAGACAGTTTTTTACCTGTTTCAGTCGTGTCGGTAGCAGTCACTGGAGCTTTTGTCTCGTTACCAGGCTTGTTTCCATTACATGATAACAAAATAGCCAGGCTGAAGAAGAAGGCAAAATGAGTGACAGATT
>JACFNA010000399.1 GCA_019455085.1 Chitinophagaceae bacterium | reverse complement strand
AATGCGAAGGCGGTGCAGGCTCAGGCTAATCAGAGCAATGTGTATAGCGATGTGGATGGGGTAGTGGATGATGTGACAGCCCATGTAGGGGAGACATTCACAGGCAATCCGCTTCAGGGAGGATATGTAAGGATTGTGAATAACACCGATATGAAAGTGGTAGTGACTGTTCCTGAAAACTATTCAGGCACCATCAGCAAGGGAAGTAAGGTAATCGTAGAGTTCCCTGATGGGAATCCTTCTTTCGAGGGCGTTATCTCCTTCATGGGATATTCTGTGGGACTAACTACAAGAGGCTTTAATGCAGAAATAAAAGTTCCGAAGAATATGAACCTGAAACCTAACCAAACTGCTGTTGTAAAGATTCTTGACTACCAGGCGCCAAATACTATAGCGATACCTCTTAATACTATCCAGAATGATGAAGGTGGGAAGTATGTGCTGGTGGCAGCTTCCAGAAATGGAAGCCTGGTGGCTGAGAAAAAGCAGGTTACCATCGGGAGATTCAGTGGGGATAGTGTGGAGGTATTGTCAGGACTGGTGCCTGGTGATGCGCTCGTTACTGAAGGATTCCAGGATCTGTTAAGCGGACAGTTGCTTAGCACTTCAGAAAAATAAGTGAATAAAATTAGCATCGCTCCTGATTCAAGAGCACATTTAAAATGATTATGAAGTCATTAGAAAATTTTAATGAAAAATTTAAGGAGTTCAAACCTACCAGTTGGTCCATTAAGAACAGGACTTCTATTTATCTGCTGGTAGTATTCGTCTCCCTGGTAGGAGTATTTCAGTTTGTTACTTTACCCAAAGAGCGGTTTCCGGATGTGGTAATTCCTACAGTATATATCCAGACCATTAATGTGGGCAATTCCCCGATGGATATGGAGAAACTGGTAACTATCCCAATCGAAAAACAATTAAAGGGAATTACCGGCGCAAAAATCAATAAGATCAAGAGCACTTCCCTGCAGGACTTTTCAGCAATAATAGTAGAGTTCAGTACTGATGTAAACGTAGATGCAGCTGTGCAGAAGGTAAGAGATGCCGTGGATAAGTCCAAAGCGGATTTGCCCACGGGCCTTACCCAGGAACCAAATGTGCAGGAAGTGAGCCTTAGTGAAATGCCTATCATGTTTGTCAACCTGAGTGGCAACTATGATATGATTACGCTGAAGAAGTTTGCAGATGATGCGCAGGATAAACTGGAAGAACTTTCTGAGATTACCAGGGTGGATA
>JACFNA010000398.1 GCA_019455085.1 Chitinophagaceae bacterium | reverse complement strand
AGCATTCCGCTAATCATCAGAGCCATGAACGATAGTACAAAAATGTTGCTCAATCCAAAGACGATGATGCACACTCCGAAGCCGGCTACTGCAATCAGTAATTTTCTTCCCTGCTTCTTACGTGGTGGGTATAGAGTAAGCAGGATTACCATGAGAATAGCTCCCATATCCGTGGCTCCATTCAACAGTCCGAATCCTTCAGAGCCAACTTTGAGGATATCTCTGGCATACACCGGTATCAGTGCAACCGCGCCACCAAATAATACGGCAAATAAGTCGAGAGTGAAGGCTCCAAGCAGTTGTTTGGTTCGATACACAAACCTTAATCCTTCTTTTACACTTTCCCAGGTTTTGATTTCGCCTTTGTGGAATGAAGGAGCTTTTGGCCTGAGGCGATAAAGGAACAGGAAAGATAACAGTATCAACACAGAGATAGTCTCGAGGGTGCCACTGATTCCGATCAGTGCGATCAGCACACCGCCTGTGGCGTGGCCTGTAACTGATGCCGAGAGGAATGTGCCCTGATTCCATGTAGTGGCATTTTGTAGTTTATCGTGTGGCACAATGTATCCGAGCATGGCACTGAAAACCGGCCCGGCAAAGGCTCTGATAATTCCTGTGCAAAAAATAACTCCATAGATCATGTAGGAAAGTGTATGGTCGCTGAATGCATAACTATCATATTCCCCTGAGATAAATACCAACACCAGCACTGCTGTGAAATAGAAAAGCAGGCACCTGAGTAGTAGCCTTCGTTTTTCGCTTTGATCTATTTTATGACCGGCATATAGTGCAAGCGATAAAGCAGGAATAATTTCAGCAAGACCTATCAATCCAATTGCAAAAGGATCGTTGGTTAGCAAATAAATCCACCAGCCGTTTAGTGTGGAAAGCATTCGCAATCCCATGATGAATAAGAATCTTCCACCGATGAGGTACCTGAACTCAATAATCTGCAGGGCTTCAAAGGGATTTTTCCTGTTTGGGGGCTCAGTCATCAGGGAAGTATTAGATAGTTCTGGCCGGCATCGTAATCCTTTTCCAGCGCATCTAATACGGCCTGCAGATGTGCTTCATTGCCCAGAAAGTCAGCATTGGATGTATCTATAAACAACGTTTTCAACTTGTGCTGTTTGATATATTGGATGTAGGTCTCCTGGATAGAATAAAGGTAATCAGGGTCTATGGACTGCTCGTACGATCTGTTTCGCTTACTGATATTTTCTTTTAGTTTAG
>JACFNA010000397.1 GCA_019455085.1 Chitinophagaceae bacterium | reverse complement strand
ATTATCTCGGCTACGATCTGGTCAACATGGGAGATTTTGTCAATGCTGAAAAATGCTTTTTGCGGGCAAAGCAATACGGACATCTCAAAGCAGATCACGCTCTAAATTGGATCAAGAACAATCAACGACAATAGGATTTTTCCCAAAAAACAAATGAAAACGCCAGCTATCTTCCAATATTGGCGGATGTTTTCCGTCATTTTGATTCCCGCCTTATTAGCCGGGTCGGCGGGATATTTACCCGCCAAAGCGCAGCCTCAATTGTCTTTTGAAGGGACAATTGCTTACGAAGATTCGACCGGGAACATCATTCTTGTCTCTGGCGATGGAAAAAGAGTTTCTGTAACGACTGACGCAGACGCCGGCCAAAATCCATTGGAAAGAAACCAAAAGCCCACATATAAAATATTTGGCTTTTCTCCAAATGGCGTTTATTTGGCGTTTACCCGCTGGAGCAGCGATGAAGGAGACAGACTGTATATTTACGATATCGCCAACGGCAACATCGCCGCAAAATTAAACTTTTCCGAACACAGTAGATATAATCCCATGCAATGGCACCGGGACAGCGATTCGGTCATTGCTCATCAGAGTCTCACGGAAGAAACAGGGGTTGAGAATACCTCATACGATCATGAATATTATTATCGCGTGTATTTTTCCGGGGAGCGCGTTCTTTTGTTTGACACTTACTCGCACCGAAATAAAATTAATATCAACTTTGACCTGGATACATTTTTTGAATTCAATGAAAGGAATTCCAAGCCAGGGTTTGGCGGAATTCTTCATAACTGGGCTGAAAACACAACACATGAAGTCCAGATCACCGACGTTTCCGCACAAGGTGTATGGACGCGCGACGGGTCCTATTTTATCCATGTTGACAACGAACACGGGGAAATCCTGATTATTGGCCTGAAAACAGGCATAACAACGGCTCAAATGAGCATACCCAATGAAATGTGGGCGCTTGAAGACTTTTTCTGGCAAGACCCCTACAATTTTTTTCTATTATCCCCGGATTCGAAACACCTGCTTCTTACAGATGAAAATGCCGGGCTTTATGATTTAAATCTTGAAACATCCGCCGTCGAATCGGTGTACGCCTGGCCGGTCAATAATCCGGAAAATGAAATAAAAGCGCTTTGGTCCGGTAGCGGCAATCTTGTAATGGTCAACACTTATTCAGCCGACGATCAACGTGTGCTGGTTGTAAAAAAAGGGAACTTGCCCGTCCGTG
>JACFNA010000108.1 GCA_019455085.1 Chitinophagaceae bacterium | reverse complement strand
AGCAAAAAGGACTTATTAATAGCATGCCCGATCTGGCTGATCTCGATAATGGAGACCTTAAGTATCAGGTTGACTTCAAGTCTGTCTATGCTACCGTGTTAAGCAAGTGGCTTGATGCAGATGCTAAATCGATTCTGGGCAGGGAGTACGATCTGCTTCAGTTTGTATAGCACGTTACACAATCCAACTGCTTCCGAAATATGGACGGAGGCTGTCGGGAATGCGAATATTCACTTCTGTCTGATGGTTTTCCAGTAAAGCAGCTACGATTCTTGGCAGTGCGAGGGATGACCCGTTCAGGGTGTGAGCCAGATGGTTTTTGCCCTCTGCATCTTTATAGCGAATCTTGGCACGGTTAGCCTGGAAACTTTCAAAGTTACTGACGGAGCTTACTTCCAGCCACCTTTTTTGCGCGGCACTATATACTTCAAAGTCGTAAGTTAATGCTGAAGTGAAACTCATATCACCACCACACAACCTCAGAATTCGGTAAGGAAGTTCTAATGAAGCGAGTAACTTTTCAACGTGTGCTACCATCCCTTCCAGTGCCTCATAACTACTGCCGGGCTCGCAGATCTGTACAATTTCCACCTTGTCGAACTGGTGAAGACGGTTTAGCCCGCGTACATCTTTTCCATAGCTTCCTGCTTCTCTTCTAAAGCAAGGAGTGTAGCCGGTGAGTTTGACAGGCAACTTTTCCAGATCAATGATTTCACCCCGGTAGAGGTTTGTCAGTGGCACTTCGGCTGTGGGTATCAGATAGAAATTGTCTATTTGAACATGATACATTTGCCCTTCTTTATCAGGCAATTGTCCGGTGCCATAGGCGCTGGCTTCATTTACCATCAGCGGAGCTTCATATTCCAGGTATCCCGCCTCTGTATTATAGTCCAGAAAATATTGTATCAGTGCACGCTGAAGTTTAGCGCCACGTCCTTTATAAAATGGAAAGCCGCTGCCTGTAACTTTATTTCCGGCTTCAAAATCGATCAAATCGAATTTCTTTGCAAGGTCCCAGTGCGATTGCGCGCCTTCATATAAATCAGGTTTTACACCACCTTCTCTTACCACTACATTATCTTCAGGAGTCCTGCCTTCCGGCACAGAATCGTGTGGTAGATTGGGAAGCAATACCAGTAATTCGTCTGCCTCTTTTTCAGCAGCAGCAAGTTGGTCCGATACGGGTGCCATGCTGTTTTTCAGTTTCAACACTTCTGCCTTCACTTCTTCTGCCTTTTCTTTCTGTCCGGAGGACATGAGTTCCTTGATTTGCCTTGAGGCATTGTTTATTTTGGATTGGGCTTCTTCTTTTTCGAATAATAATTTCTTCCGAAGGTCATCAGCCTGCAAAAGCTTCTCCACAATCTCGCCGGCCTGAAAATGCTTTTTGGCGAGCCTTTTCAATACCTCTTCTTTGTTTTGTCTGATATAAGGAATCTGTAACATGGGTGCAAAGGTAATCAACTACAAAATACGCTCAGAAGGGTTATTTTGAACCTTCCCCGTTGTATATCTTTGCAGCTATGACTCAGTACGATGATGATCTGCAATCGCGGTGGCAAAAACTGGAGGATCGGTTTAGAAATAAATTTAATAAAGAACCTGATCTTGAAACTATCCTGATGCTGGTTGGCATGCAGGAACTGCGAAATACGCAACACAAATTTAATAAAGAAGAAAAACAGGACCTGATGCATATTGCTACCTGTACGGTGCTTGCGCAAAGCGGCTATTATAACCTTACAAGGTACGACGAGCAGGGTTGGCCCTATTTTGAATTGGCCAAGCCCTTACCTGAACTGATCGGGCAGGAGCAGGAAGATTTTATAAAAGATCATGTATTGCTCTATTTTGAGAATATGGAAAGAGAGTGGAATGCCTGAAAAGTCATGGCAATAGTCCGGCTATGAAAAAATCATTAACTTCATAAGCGTTAGCAGATACGGTAGCTTATGGTTTCTACTTCTCCCATGCAATGCCTCTTTTGTGGAAAGCCTGTAAGGGGCCGTACAGACAAGAAGTTCTGTGATGATTACTGCCGGAACAATTATAACAACCGGTTAAAGAGCAAGACTACTAATCTTGTACGCAATACAAATAATGCACTAATGAAAAACAGACGTGTGCTGGAGTCGCTGTTGCCGGAAGGGGAGGAGATGGGTAAGGTGCACAAAGAGAAGCTTGTGGAACATGGGTTCCATTTTAAGTACATTACACATCTTTATACTAACAAGAAGGGCAATACCTATTTCTTCTGTTACGATATGGGGTATCTGCCCCTGGAAAACGACTGGTATTTGCTGGTAAAACGCAAGGAGGAATAAGCGCTTATTAAAGCCTTGTGAAATCTTAACTGACTGCAATTTGCATCAGAATTATTCTGATTTTCCTTTGTAACTTGAGGGTTATGAGATCTGTTTTTTACCTGTGGGTATGCCTGCTTATGGCGGGGAATGTTTCGGCACAGAAGGTGGCGACTGTGCAGGAGCTGGCACAATGGATCGATTCACATTATAAGGATTCTGCACTGAAGGTAAGTGCTGCCTACAGATGGGTTACGGAAAATATTAGCTACAGTACTGAGAAGGCTTTTGCCATTAACCACGGACTGGATAAGCGCGCAGTGATAGATGTGGCTTTTGAGAGGCGGAAGGGAGTGTGCGAAAATTTTGCAGCAATCTTTTCGGAGCTATGCAGGCTCATGGGGTTCCGGTCTGAGGTAATAGAAGGATATACGGTGCAGCATGGTGCTATGGATGAAGTAGGCCACGCATGGGTAGCAGTGAATATGGAGAACGACTGGTACCTGTTTGATCCCACCTGGGATGTACAGTACAGGCCTGCTTATAAATATTATAAGATGAGAGGGGATGAGTTTATCAGTTCACATGTGCCTTATGATCCTATCTGGAAACTATTGCCCTTCCGCGAAGAAAGCCGTAAGAGGGGGGCCATTGCCAACAATTATAAAGATTCTTTAGAAATATTTCTTTCTATGGATAGTGTTTCAAAGTTCAGGTCGGCCGCAAAGCGAATAGAAGCAGATCGGGCAAAGAATCGTTTGGTTAATGCTAATTATAAAGTAGTAAAAGGCCGGCTGGAAGAACAGTTACAGGAGCTACAGGTGAAAGATTATGAAAAGAGTGTGTCATTTATGAATGAGGCTGCCGAAAAGATGAATGACTTTGTTGATTATCGCAATGCACGATTCAGACCTTTGAAAAGCGAAACGGAAATTCGTATGATGCTCTCCGGTGTGGATGGTATGCTGGATTCTGCACTTGTTTATCTCAGTAAAGTAGATCGCAGCGAAGCGGTGCTGGTGTATGGCACCGGCCCGGCACGGGAGCACGAATCTGCTTTAAGAAAGAAATTGAGAACTCTGGAGGCCTTCGTCAATCAATACTTTGCTACTGCAGCGAATGAAAGAGAAAAGTTGTTCAGCCAATAGGTTATACCAGGACGTGGGCACTTCGACGCTATTATAAATCGATCCCGGTGTAGTGCATTGTGTTATATTTTCCCGATGCAGTTGCACAGGTAAGCTCTTTACTGATGCTTACTTTTGTTTCAGATATTTCATCAGATTCCGGAGTGTATAATTGTCCTTTTATTTCCCCCGCATCGTCAGAGAATGCTACCAGTGTGATATGGTGCCAGTTCATAAATTGGGTTGACTGACACTTCTCTGCGATTGGCAACAGCGTACCATACTTTACGAAAATGATTCCCGGCAGGTGGTGGCTTTGGATAGTGTGCCATTTACTACCCTCAAGGATATGCTTTGTTTGCAAATCAATCCACCTGCCTTCGGGCAGATAAACTTTTCTTTCTGAAGTTTCGGATTCCATTAAGGGTGCTATGAGCAGGTCATTGCCGAGCAGGTAGGCATCTTCGATCGTCCATACTGTGGGGTCTTCAGGATAGTTCAGCAGTAAGGCTTTGAGTAAGGGAAGCCCGGTATCGGCACAGAGCCTGGCCTGTGTATAGATATAGGGAATCAGCCGGTAGCGTAGTTCCGAAATTTTCCTGAACTGTTGCTGGAATTGGGGGCTAAAGTGCCAGGGTTCGCGTGGCGGAAATCCGTGTACACGACTGTGTGAGCTGAGTAAACCAAAGAATGCCCATCGTGCAAAGAGCCCTTCTACCGGCGATTCAGAGAATCCGCCGATATCATGGCTCCAGAAAGTGAAGCCGCTAAGCCCGAGCGAAAGCCCTCCTCTGAGTGTTCCGGCCATTCCGGCATCAGACACTTCTGCATCTCCTCCCCAGTGAATGGGATATCGCTGGCTTCCGGCCCAGGCACTTCGTGCCCAGATAATTCTTTCGCCGGTAGTTTCTGCTGCAAGGTCTGATACTATCTTGTTGTATCTGAGTGGGTAAAGGTTATGCTCGGTCAACCCGTCTGCTCCGGAGGAGTAATGTCCATTCAGCGGAGCAGCTTCACCAAAATCAACTTTGATGTTAGAGGCGCCAAGCTGGTATAGTGCCCTTAATTTATTCTGATACCATTCAATTGTCTGTGCGTTTGAGAAATCCAGTATTGCGTCTTCAGTAGGAGGATCGCCTTTGGCATCTTTGATATGAAGCCCTTTACTTATTATTTCAGGGAACAGGGTATTACCAGGCCTGAAATAAGGTATTTGCCAGAGCGATGTCCGAAACCCTTGTGCCTTCAGGCTGCTCATCATCTCAGCAGGTGCCGGAAATTTCTCTTTATTAAATTCAAAGTCGCAGTTGGTGCCATTGTCGAACCAGCCTGCGTCGATATGAATCACATCGCATGGGAAATCCATTTCTCTCATTTTGGTGGCTACTTCCATTACTTCGCTTTGTGAAGTATAGGTAAGGCATCCCATCCACAAACCAAACGACCAGAGTGGAGGCATAGCGGCTCTTCCTGTCAGTGAGGTGTATTCGTAAAGTATATCAGCGGGATTTCCGATAAAAAGGAACAGATCCAGTGTATCATCGCCGGAATAGATTGTGTTAGCTCCCTGATGCGTGTTCCCAAAGTCAAAAGTGAGTGGTGCAGATGTATGGACAAACATACCGTATCCGCGATTGCTGAAAAAGAAGGGAATCGGCTTATACATCTGCGGAGAAGCAGCGCTCTGTGCATCTGCTGCAAACAGATTTAATTTCTGTCCCCTCTTATTGAGTGATGTAAAGGACTCTCCACATCCGTAAATTTTTTCATCTGCAAGTAGTGAGTATGATGCGGCTATTTTCTTAGTGTAGTCTGCCGTATCTCTCATAAAACAAAAAGGCGGATACTTGGAGTGCATAGCCTTCAGGCCGGGTGTGCTGAGTGTTTCAGTCAGAATCCTTTCGGATTGGTCTTTCAATCTGATTGAGAAATGGGTAGTATTTATTTCCAGAGAGCCGAAGGGGCTTTTGTAAATAACTTTTTCTTCTTCCCTGGTTGTCGTCCACGAATCTGACTGAGGTAACTTACCGGGAATCATCAGCGAGTCGCGCTCTGTAAAAGGCTGTTTGCCCGTTTGCATACGTAGCCGTAATGTCCGTGCTGTCAGGAAAGAAACAGCAAAGTCGGTCGTGGGGTGTAGTTCATAATCCTGAAATGGAGCGCCTCTTTCTGTCTGCAGTTCGAGGTGCTTGTCGATTTTATTGAAAAACCAGTCTGATACATATTTATGAAACAGCCACTTTAATTTTCCTTTTCCGCTATCCGGGTCAAATGAAAGGACATCATGTGCTACAAAGAATTCATTGTCGGTGTCTCTGAATCCTTCGCTCATATCTAAGGGCTGATTAAGGAGGTATTTTTTCATAAGTTCAAAATTTCAAATTCACTCTTTGACAACTATTTCATACACCAGCACAGCGTAAGGAGGCAGTGTGATTTTCCATTCGTCCGCATTTTCTTCGGGTAGTTGTTTACCCCATAAGATTTCGGGTTTACCTGTGAGGCCGGTACCGCTCAAATTGAATATAGTATTCTTTTCAGTACTACTGAGGTTGGTAACGATAATTGCTGCCTTTTGGTTATCCCTCCTGATAAAACTGAATACACTATCCTGATTGTTAGCCAGAGGTTGGTATGTGCCGTTGACTAATGTAGAATGAGTGCGCCTGAGTTGAATCATCTTCTTGTAGAAGTTCCACAAAGATTCAGGATCATCTTTTTGCTCCTCGTACGAGATACCATCGTTAGGCTTTACTAAAGTGCTATCCCACCAGGGGCCGGTATTCTTGTACCAGAATGCCATTCCCTTGCCGGTATCGCTTTTATACCATTCAAAGGCTTCCCTTTCGGGGATTTCGTTGGCATCTGTCATTCCCCATTTCATAAATCCACCTGCACCGCGCATTCCTATTTCCTGGCCATAATAGATGGATGGTACACCGCCTGTGAGCAGGTTGAGTGCCGCACCGATCCTGAGTTTTCCGGGATTTTCGCCTACCACTGTAGCAAAGCGCGGCATGTCATGATTTTCTATAAAGACTATCTGATTCTTGCCTTTAGGGGTGAGTAGAAAGGTGGAATCCATCATTGCACTCAGCTTTTCTTTATCCATGTCTCTGATGGCAAAGGCGATACGAAAAGCAAATACCCAGTCCACATCAGCCCTGGTCAGGTAGTCCTCCCCGAAAGAAGCCCAGTCGGCCTGTTCTGCTATAATTCTTATTTTAGGATTGATAGCTTTTAGTTTCAGGATCAGCGGTTTCCAAAAGGATTCGAATTGATTAGTCCAGCGCCCTTTTTTGTCCAGGTCATCCATCATGTGGTCAAGTCTGAATCCATCGACTCCGTCTGAAAAATCGCCATCTCCATTCGGATCGAGCCAATGGCTGAATCGTTTGTAAGTGTATTCTTTTACTTTCTCACTGTTGAGATTCACGGTGGTAATCTTCTTGAATACTCCATCGTACCCCTTCAATCCGTCGAGATTGTAAACAATAGTGGATGGTTTCGTGTGTGCACTATCGTCATAGGTGATATAATCACTGTAGGGAGATGACAGGTTTCCGTAAGAGTCTTTATACCAGAGGTGATCTTCTGTAACGTACTGTGTTTCCATGTCCATATATATCTTCATACCTCTGCGGTGAATTTCTTTTACCAATTTGAGGTAGTCATCCATAGTGCCAAAACGAGGATCAATTTCTTCAAAACTGTCAGCAAAATAGTTATGGTAAAAAGGCGATTGGTAAAGTGGAAGCATCAGAATGGAAGTAATTCCCAGATCCTGCAGGTAGTCTAATTTGTCGTACAAGCCATTCAGGTCACCGTGCTGATCACCATTGCTATCGTAAAAACTTCTTTGTACCACATGGTAAATGACTTCGTTGTCGGGTACTGGTACAAAGGTGGAAGAATTTTGGTCTCCCTGACTGCATCCGAAGATGAAAATCGCAGTGACTATGGGAAGGAAATATTGTTTCATTGCAGATAATTCTTTTGATGGTCTTACAAAGATGAATTTATTTTTTCTTGAACCCGTCCACTATTGTGACAATCATGTGTACTATATTTGCTTCACCTGATTATTGATGATTATGAAGCCATTTTTAGAGCGAGTGGAAACAGACTCGGCAAACTCCATAAAGGTGCGGCATTACGAGCAGGCTATGATTGAGGTGCCACTGCACTTTCATCCGGAGCATGAATTGGTATATGTACAAAAAGGACATGGCAGGCTTTTGCTGGGTGATGTGGAGGGGCGTTTTGGTGCAGGAGAAATGTTTTTTATTCCCGGAAGTGTTCCTCATCTTTTTTCGGATGAGTATATGCGCACAGGCAAACATGTGGCCACGAAGGTGTTTGTGATTCAGTTTAAGGAATCGCTGACCGAAAATTTTATGAGCCTTCCTGAGTTTGGCCGTGTGCGGTCTTTCATTGAGTCGGCTGGTGCAGGCTATCGGATTCAGGCCACACCCAAATTAATAAAGGGAGTCAGAAGAATGGAGTTGTTAAGAGGTCTGCCAAGGTTTATTTTGTTGCTTGAGATGATCAATGAGGTTGTGGAAGGACGCGGGTATGAGCCGCTGGGAGTTTTGAGCAACAAACCATTAAACAACCATATAGCTTTTCTTCGCTTGCAAAAGCTGAATGCCTTTCTCAATGAGTATGCGGAGAATGATATCACAATCAGAGAGGCTTCGGATTTACTGAACATGAACACTACGTCTTTTTGCAGGTTTTTGAGACGAGAAACCGGAAAAACATTTAGTGAGCACCTGTGTTTTTACAGGATAAACCATGCCTGCAAACTGCTTAGGGAGACAGGTAAACCGGTAGTTGAAATTTGCTATGAGGCCGGTTTTAACAATCCATCCTATTTTTTCAGGAGGTTTAAGGCTCAGATTGGAAAATCCCCGGCTTTGTACAGGCAGGAATCCGGAAGGGTATAGAATAATTGTAATATGTGAAACTGTGCCGGATAAGTCTGATTGAACGTGGAAAAGACGCACTTATCCGTTTGTGTAATAGCGCCATAAGCCTTAAAATTATTATTCCTAATTTTGACGCCGTAAAATGTAATATATGAGTTTGGTAGATTTAATATTGCCCCGATTAGGAGAAAGTATTGTGGAAGCAACCATATTGAGATGGCACAAGAAGCCGGGTGATAAGGTGGCAATGGATGAGTCTGTTTTAGATATTGCAACGGATAAAGTAGATAGTGAAGTGCCATCTACTGCTGATGGAATCATTGCGGAAGTCTTATATAAAGAAAATGATGTGGTACCTGTAGGGGCTGTCATAGCACGCATTGAGACAAACGCTGAAGCCGGCATTGCTACTCCTGCTTCTACTTCTGCTCCGGTTGTGGCACAGCCGGCACCGGTTGAACATGAAGAAGCTGATGTATTAGAGGAGGTGCCTTATACCCCGGAGGAGAAAGAAGCCACCAGGCAGGCAAGTTCAGGTGTGCGTTTTTATTCACCCTTAGTGCTCAATATTGCGGCCAGCGAAGGTATTTCTATGAGCGAACTGGAGAATATTGCAGGGACAGGGCAGGATGGAAGAGTCAGCAAGAAAGATATCCTTAATTATTTGAAAAACAGAAAGGCTGCACCGGCAGTCGTGGCACCTGCTCCTTCACAAACTGCCGCACGCCCTTCGCAGACAGAGGTAGCGCCGATGGCGCAATCGCAGCAGGCAGTTCCTGTTTCCTATTCAGGTAACGTGGAAATTGTAGAGATGGATCGCATGCGTAAGATGATTGCCAAACACATGATTGACAGTCAGAATACCAGTGCACACGTAACAAGTTTTGTGGAGTGCGATGTGACTAATATGGTGTTGTGGAGAGAGAAGATTAAAAAAGATTTTGAAAAGAGGGAGGGGGAAAAACTGACGTTCACTCCTTTATTTATCGAGGCGGTGATAAAGTCGATTAAGAAGTACCCGTGGCTTAATAGTAGTGTAGATGGGGAAAGGATAATCATCAAGAAAGATATCAATATTGGTATGGCTACGGCTATGCCTACCGGCAACCTGATTGTTCCGGTTATAAAGAGTGCAGATCAGCTTAATCTGACTGGTCTGGCCAGGAGGGTGAATTTTCTTGCTAATGCAGCAAGGAATAATAAGTTGAAACCTGATGATACGGCAGATGGCACATTTACCCTCACCAATGTGGGTACATTTGGCAGTATCATGGGTACGCCCATTATCAATCAGCCGCAGGTGGCTATTTTGGCTGTAGGGGCCATTAAGAAGCGCCCGGTTGTGGTAGAATCTGAACAGGGTGATAGCATTGCTATTCGTCACATGATGTATCTGTCTCTTAGTTATGATCACCGGATTATTGATGGTGCACTGGGTGCTACTTTCCTGAATGCGGTTTCTAAAGAACTGGAGAATTTTGATATTAACAGGAGTTGGTAGGCTCTCTGCCAGGGTATAGATCCGGTGCAATACATTTCCCGGGTTTTGTCCTTGCGGGCGTGAATTGCGGATAAGAAAATCCGCCGTTGTGGACATCGATCTGCTTTCTCATTTGGCGTTCTTTTGAGAATCCGCATCTGGTGTAGAATTACAACTTTTTTAGTGTACATCATTACAAAAAACGCGCAGTCATTGTGGTCGCCGACCCGCAATCTCGTGCATCATCCTAATGAGATCCCGTGTCAGGCACGGGATGACGCTGGGAAGGTGATGAGATTCCGCATCAAGTGCGGAATGACAACCCTGTTATTACATCAACAAATAAAAAAACGGCGGGTCATTGTGGGCGCCGATCCGCAATCTCAGGTGGACAGCCTTATGAGATTCTGTGTCAGGCACGGGATGACGCCCCTCTTTAGTAATACGTGTGTGTACCCACCACA
>JACFNA010000107.1 GCA_019455085.1 Chitinophagaceae bacterium | reverse complement strand
TGAGGCAAATTGGTATTCTGTTCCCGGACACACAGTAATATCTTCCATTCTGTAAAAAATACGGCTATACGATGGATTGTTGGAAGGTGCACCGTTTACTGCCATAAACCATCCGCCATCGCCTGTATGATCCTGAGCTCTCCACTCTGGTTTGATACAGTTTCCCCCATTACCATCACCAATATTCTTGATGATAGTGTAAGTGTATTCAGGGTTTAAACCACCTGAGGTCGAAACATAGTTATAACCACTTTTGGGTGTTCCGGGTTCAGGACTGTTAAGCGATTCCAGTTTGTTACCAATATTATCTAAAGGTGCATAACTGTAATTACCACTTTTGGTACAGCTGGCGGCTCCGTTGTTAGGAGTTACAAAGGGTGCACTGAAAGTTCCTTTTGCCCCTAATAAGTTAGGTCCTAATTGAGCATTTGTTTTTGAAATTCCTACTAACGCTATGGCTAGTATTGATAAGTAGAACTTCTTCATTTCTTTGAGTCTTAGAGTTAACAATTTTTAAAATTGGTAATCTCAAAAGATAAACTGGATCAAATCGGTCTTTGACAAACGGAAATTTGGAAGTTAGCGTAAACACGCCTTACATCAGATTCTTCAAAAGGTATTGGGGGATTTTTCTTCTCGCATTGCCAGAAGGCATCAGGAGGAAAACATTCACAAAATTATCCGCCATGTTGAAAAATGCAAGAGCTGGCTTTAGATTTTTTTTTGGGATGCAGGAAAACAAATTGGATAATTAAAGCGTGGAAGCCTATAATATATTCAAAATCAATCAGGTATAATAAAAAAAACCGTCTGATAAAGGGCAGACGGTTTTTTCAAGAAAAGCTTACTTATTTTTTACTGTTTCTGCAACTTGATGTTATAATTGATATCATCGTTATGAATTGTTGCATAGTACACGCCCGGAGTAAGCGGAGGCAGATTCGAAATATCTATAGTGTTATTACCTTTTGTTACCTTAAGTGTCCTTACCATTACCGGCTGGCCAATTGAGTTTCTCAGTGTGATTGTAGCATCAGTGGTCTTGTTGGCACTGAACGATGCAGTAAAGTGGGTACTGAACGGATTCGGGTAAGCCTGCAGAGAAGCTTTTAAGCCACCGACAGCCACCTTAACAACATTTGTGTAGATGAACTTACCATCAAGGTCAATCTGCTTTAATTTGTAGTACACATATTGGCTGCTTCCAGGATTGCCGTCTACAAAAGAGTAGCTCTTTACATCTCCGCTATATCCTGCACTCTTCACTGATCCTACCAGGGTAAAGTTTTGTCCATTATCACTTCTGTAAATTTCAAACTTATCGCTGTTAAATTCCTGGGCAGTCTGCCAATCTAAAGAAACCTGTCCATTATTATATCTTCCGTTGAAGTTCATCAGATCAACCGGTGTAGGACCGCATGCATTTACCTTCACTGCAAAGTTTTGAACATATTTGCTGCAATTTGGGTTTCCAAATGATGAAGGAGAGGTGCCTGCCACCAGGCGATATATCCTGCCATTCATTGATTCCTGAAGGTTAGCTACAGTAAGTGTAAGCGTATAAGAACCATTAGTGAAAGTAGCCTGAGCAGGTGCTGTGCTGTCGGTAAAAGTAACGCCGCCGTTTGTACTAACCTGCCATTTATACCAGCTGTTAGTTTCGGTTACGTCGTTTACTGTAAAGTTAACCACTGCACTTGCATCCACACACATAGGATTCAGATCGCCTGAAAGTCCAATGCTTGATTCTAGCACGTTAAAGGAGATATCATCAAGGCCAAGGTCGTTACCCGAAGCTACTGCTGTTGAGTTAACCACTTCAAGGGTTACTTTAGTAACACCAGAGCCTGCGGTATATGCTCCACCTACAGTTACCCATTCAGGGATAAGGTGATAAGCCACAGCTCCACTTCTTGCAATGGTATCAATAGAACCGTCATTCCCTTTAATTACAAAGCTGATATTAGGTTCTGATCCTTCACCTGCGGCGGGACTGTCGCCAGGAAGCAGGTTAATCACCTTTGCTGAGAATTGGTACTCTGTACCAGGGCAAACATCGATATCTTCAATTCTATAAAATATGGGGCTCTTTTCATTATTTGGCGCACCATTTACAGCCATGAACCATCCATTGTCACCGGTTGCATCCTGGCCTCTCCAGTCACCTTTGATACAGTTACCCATACCACCACTCAGCGATCCCTGGCCAATGATACGAATAAGCGTATAGGTAAATTCAGGAACTAAACCATCTTTCTTATATACGTAGGTGTAACCGCTCTTTGGCACTCCCGGGTCCGAGCTGCTTAACTGATCCAGTTTTTTGCCGATATTATCAGCAGGGCTGACAGGATCGTTACCACTAACCACACAATAGTTGCTACTACTAGGTCTGGGTCTGCTTATGGGTTGAACAAATGGTGCACTAAAAGTACCTTTTGCACCTAAAAGGTTGGGCCCCATTTGTGGGGTTTGTGCCTGGACTTTGCTGATTCCCATAAATGCCAAGGCCAGCACAGACAAGTAAACTTTCTTCATTTCTTGTGTATTTTAGAATTAACAATTTTGATAAATTGGTAATCACAAAAGATAGTCTGGATCTGTTGGCTTTAATGATGGGAACCTTGGAGGTAAGATAGGAGCGAAAAAGGCTCTTACCTGGTAAATTCTTCTAAAAGATATTGAGGATTTCTTAATTGGGCAGATGCCCCGGATGTAATTCCAACACAAAATTATCCGGATAAATGACAAATGCAAGCGAAGTTCAATTTTTTTTTATTCTTCTTTAATTTTTTACCTAAAAAAGATTTTACTATACACGTCGCCGGAAATGTGTAAGGATAAAAGAGCCGTCTGAAACACTGATCAGACGGCTCTTTCAGGCTAATGAAGTAATGCTGTTTATTGCTTCTGCAGCTTAATATTAAAGTTTAGTTCTTCATTATGGATTGTGGCATAATACACTCCGGGATGCAGTGCCGGCAAATTGGAAATGTCCACAGTGTTATTACCTATCACCGTCTTAATTACCTTTTGCAATACCGGCTGACCGATTGAATTCCTGAGAATTAATTTAGCATCAGCGTTCTTAGTGGCACTGAACGACAAAGTAAAGTGTGATGCAAACGGATTAGGATAAACCTGTAGAGTAGCCTGGGCAGTACCCAGATTTACTCTTGCTACACTTGTAAACATAAACCGTCCGTCTATATCAATTTGTTTCAGTTTGTAGTAAGCATAACCTCCATTTCCGGGGTTTGCATCTGCAAAGCTATAGCTCTTCACAATACTGCTGTTTCCCGCACTTTTTACTGAACCTATCAGTGAATAGTTTTGTCCGTCAGCACTCCTGTACACTTCGAACTTATCACTATTGATTTCCTGCGCTGTCTGCCAGTCCAGTGTAACCTGGCCATTATTGTACCTCGCATTGAAGTTCATCAGGTCGACAGGGGTAGGGCCGCAGGCTGTAGCAACCACCGTATAAGACTGGTCATATAGTGCACAGGTACTGTTGCCGAATGCGTCTTCCGCAGTAGCTGCTACCAATCTGTAAATTCTTCCGTTCATTGATTCCTGCACATTAGTGATGTTCAGCTCAAGGTTATAGTAATAATTCCCTTCAGTTCCCACAAAAGTAGCCTGAGCCGGAGCAGTACTGTCTGTGAATGTGGCACCCCCGTCAGTGCTTACCTGCCATTTGTACCAGCTGTTGGTTCTGGAGTTGTCGTGAACTGTAAAGGTGATTTTAGGATTAGTTCCCACGCACCATTTCTCATCAGCGCCATCCAGCGTGATATTTGATTGCGTTACCCTCAGAGAAATATCATCAAGTCCTAAATCATTTCCAGCGGCCACGGTTGTAGAGTTTACAACTTCAAGCGTGACAGATGTAACGCCTGCAGCAGCTGTAAAAGTGCCGGTTACCGCCTTCCATTCAGGTGTATTTTGGTATCCAATCTTTCCGCTTCTGGCTATAGTGTCGATTTGGCCATTGCTTGATTTAACCACAAAGCTGATATCAGGCTCAGAACCGGGAAGCGCTGCAGGGCTGGTTCCGGGCAACAGGTTTATTACCCAGGCACCAAACTGGTATTCAGTCCCGGGGCACACAGTTATATCTTCAATTCTATAAAAAATACGGCTGTATTGAGGGTTGCTGGAAGGTGCACCATTTACTGCCATGAACCATCCGCCGTCACCTGTATGATCCTGAGCTCTCCAGTCCCATTTAATACAGTTACCCCCATTGGCATCACCTATATTCTTAATTATGGTATAAGTGTATTCAGGAAGCAACCCGTTACTTTCAAAAACATAGGTGTAAGCACTTCTGGGTGTTCCGGGAAGGTTGCTATCGTCCAGATTTTCCAATTTGTTCCCAATATTGTCTTTGGGACGGTAACTGGGTACTCCATCCTCTGTTTGCGTACATGCTGCGGCATTGGGATTCGGTGTTACAAATGGTGCACTGAAAGTGCCCTTTGCTCCCAGAAGATTAGGACCTAATTGTGCATTCAGATTAGTGACTCCAAAGCAAGCCAATGCAATAAATGACACGTAAATTTTTTTCATTTTGTGTAAGTTTTAATTAACAATTGAGGGTAATTGGTAATTACAAAAGATAAAGTGGATTCGGGGGTAGCTTAACAGAGGAGTAGGGGGAGGAGGCTTCACAGCGCTCGCGGTAATCTTCAGAGGATAAGTGAAAACTCTCTTTACAGTCCTTTTGTACTGTTGAGAAGTAAATACAAATTTAGGCAGAAATCTTATTGTTAATAGCTTTTCGGTAAATTTATTTTTGCATTACTTCTGTACTCCGGATCGCTAATCAAATTCTTTATTTGAGATAGTACTTTAATAGCTGATTTATAATTGACTGATATCTAATGAGTAATATTCTTGTAAAATTTATTTGACTTAGTAATCCCTGATACGGCATTACTTGTATTACTGCCTGATTTTGTTATCTTCGAAGTCCTCACACTTATTAGAGTTAGATGGGGATAACTTTTTAAAACTGCTTATACTTAATACTATTGTAATTCGTTAGAATTTTAGCCGTTTGGACTGTGAGTGAGGATG
The DNA here is from genome assembly GCA_019455085.1 of Chitinophagaceae bacterium. Taxonomy (GTDB): domain Bacteria; phylum Bacteroidota; class Bacteroidia; order Chitinophagales; family Chitinophagaceae; genus Ginsengibacter. The sequence continues at coordinate 5,345 of JACFNA010000107.1, read as the reverse complement.
TATTACGGTATTCTGTAATAAAATTCAATTCCATGAAAAAAGAAAAAGCTACAATTCTATTTCTAACCAAAAACCAAAAGACGATTCGCCCCGGAAAAGTTTCAGGTAGCATTATTCTTAACTGGAGAAAATATCTGTTATCGTTCCTTTTGGTTACAATCGTGTTGTTTGGAGTAATTGGGTATCTCCTTAAAGACCGGGCGCAACAAATCCAGGCTCAGCAGGACCTCCAGCACACTATTCAGGAACTCCACCTTTCCTTCGCGGAACTTGACACTAACGCAATCAGAGAAAGGTTTCAAAATATCGATAAGCAACTTGAAACCATAAATAAATACCTGAAAGACAGGGGAATCAGGAAGGTGATTACCTTACCACAGGGAGGAGAAGAAGAAGGTGAACTATCCGCAGCCGAGAAAGGTGAATTTTATGAAGAATACCTGAAGAAACTGAGTTTTGACCTTGCGTCTGTACCCCTTGGATATCCTTTCTGGGGAGCCATTACTTCTTCTTTTGGTTTCAGGGATAACCCTTTTAAAGGGAGCGGGGTAGAGGCACATAAGGGGCTTGATATTCGTGCTCCAATGGGTGCTCCGGTAAAAGCGATGGCGAAAGGAACTGTGTCCTTTGCAGGAAGAAACGGAGGGTATGGAAACTGTATCGTTATAAAACACGCTAACGGTTATGAAACACTGTATGGCCATTTGTCTAAAATAATGGTTTCCAGGGGTCAGACGATTGAGATAGGCCAGCAAATCGGAAAAGTAGGTTCCACCGGCAGATCCACCGGCCCTCATTTGCATTACGAAATACACAGATATGGTAAGAAGGTAAACCCCAAAGCATACTTAACCCTCAATTAAAATTTATCCAATGCTCAGAAAGAAAGAAAAATCCAAAGTAATAGATCTCAATAAACAGGAGATTAGTACAGTCATAGGCGAAGGTTATCATATTACCGGTGAAATAAAGGGGAATAGTGTAATCAGAATTGACGGAAGAGTTTCGGGTAATGTGGTTGTGGAGGGTGGAATTGTACTGGGGGTCAATGGCGTGATTGAGGGCGATCTTATCAGCCGCTCTGCTATTATTCACGGCACAGTCTCAGGTAATGTAGTTTGTAAACAAGTGGAAATAAAAAATACCGGGGTAGTAACCGGAGATATAGAGACAGACACCATTGAAATGGAACTGGGTTCACATTTTACAGGAAAACTCAGGATGAATACTGCTGAGGCCGTTGACGATGCCACGGCATTCAAGGAGAAGGAAGTTGTGTAATAGCTGCCTTCCTTTTCGTTTATCTGATGTTACAAACTCAATTGTGGCTTCCTGTTAAAATACTTCCTGACTTGTCCGTTTTATTGCAGTAAAAGGTTCCATTGAATTGATCAATATGGCCTGCAATTTTGTTTTTTGCAGAAAGAATAATAAATCATTGCTGTCAGGTAAAATCAATCAGAATACTGTAAAAGTCTTTGTTGAGTGGGGTTTCATAGCCCTACACCAAAGGACAGGGGCATAAATTAAACCTCTGGAAAGGGATGCAGAATAATACGGCCTAATATTCATGACCAATCTGATTGGAAATAAAGAAGGCCACCTTTTCGGTAGCCTTCTCATATATTATGACTTCAATTCTTAGAAGAAGTACTTAATTCCAAGGTTCATACCCCAGGTTGTGGAGTAAGAAGTCAACTTGGAGAATGCAGCATCTCTCAGATGGAGTGTTCCTCCAATGTTCTGGGTCGCCATAGTAAAGGTAGGCTTACCATTAGCATCAACACCTTTCAGTGTAAGCGGGTTGTTCACAGTATATCCCTGCCTGATACCCCAGCTTCTAACCAGGAGGTTTGGCAGGTTAACTATGTCCACAATAAACTGCAGGTTGTGTTGTTGGCCACCGGCCTTGATATAGAAGTCTTGTAATAAACGAGCATCTACTCTGTTAAACCAGGGAGTCAGCGCAGCATTTCTTTCTGCATATTGGCCTTTGTGCCTTGATAAATATGGAGAGCTTGCCACGAAATCATCATAAGCCTTTTGCTGATCAGCAATAGAGAATGCACCGTTCACTACGAAAGGAACGTCTGATCCTTTTGCATAAATGTACATAAGGTCTGATGCGTTGTTTCCATCTCTGTTGAGATCTCCACCTACGATGTAGGAGTATTTGGAATTGTTCGCTCCTTCGTAGTACAGGCTCAGAGTAGTAGCGAAGTGTCCGCCATATTCCAGGCGATAACTGATGTTACCCACAATTCTGTGCGGCATTCCGTAAGCAGAATAGTAAAGTTCGGCCTCGTTAGGGGTACCGCGGTTTATGATTGACTGCCATGCTGAGTTAGCCTGTGATCCGGGGTTCGGACTTACTTCTGTTGCCAGTGTGTAAGTGTAGGCTAATGAACCATAAAATCCTTTTCTCATTCTCTTACTGATTTGTGCGGTAGTAGAGAAAGAGTATCCTTTATTTACATTTTCAAGCATGATGATGTTTCCAAGTGCCGGATTAACAGACTTTCCACTTCCTACCTGAGTTGTAGGATAGTAAGGCCTGCTATCTTCACCTTGCAGTACACCGGTTGGTGCTATCAGGTTCACGTTGCGCATTCTTACAGCGTGAAGATCCTTTGTGTAAAGGATGTCCAGATTTGCTGAGAATCCATTTCCAAGTTGTTTCTCAACACCAAAGTTGGTCCTTAAGATTTTGGGGAATTTGAACTCAGGATCTATCAGCACAAAACTCCTAGGTGCAACTGCTGTAACCTGGTCAGGAAACAGCCCTCTGTATGCATCCGGGTCGGGATTGAACTTGATAGAAGCCAGATCAGCTTTTTGGTTTAATACCACACCATTTTGATATACTCCACTGTTTGTAGGCATATTGGTTAGGAACACAAATGGAATCCTTCCCGCAAATACTCCTACACCACCACGAATAACGAGTGACGGATCAGACGGAACTTTCCATCTGAAACCAGCACGTGGAGAGAGCATCAGTTTACCTTTTGGCCATGATCCTGTAGTATAATTTGTCATTACACCATCCTTATTAGGGAATTGAAGTGCAGAAATAGCCGGGTTTTCAATTGGTTGCTCTAAGTAGATAGGAGCATCCACTCTCAATCCATAAGTGAGTTTGAAGTTGGGGTTGAAGTTTATTTCATCCTGAATATAAGCACCCAACTGGCCAAATTTCAGATTTGCGGAGAAAACCTTCTTTTGTCCGGGAACCAGAGAATAAGTGTAAGAGAAAAATGCCGGAGGGGCATCGTTCATAAACTCATTCAGGGTATTGTATATATAATAGCTTTCGGAACCTGCCATAAACGCGTTACCCACTTTTTGTTGTTCATAGGTAACACCCGCAGTAATGGTATGTTTACCTGCGAAGTGTGTCACGTTATCAGTGATGATTGCAATATTATTAACGACATCGTTATTGTTGGTAAATGGATCCGTTCCGGCAGTCATATAGTTACGGCCAGGAGTTACACCAGCAACTGTTCCGTCACCATTGAAAATCTCAATAGTCGGGAATATTCCACCAGGACTAAAACGCGTATCATTAATATGGGTATAAGTTAACAGTAATTGATTAGACCATCTGGAGCTAAAGTTACTATTCAACTCAACTGAGCCTGACTGTACTACGTGATTAAATCCATAATCAGAATTAGAAAGTGCGATTGCCTGGTTACTGTTTCTGTTATTAGGTAATCTTCCCTGAGAAGAACCTGTCACACCCGTAATTGGGTTTGTGATTGAGAAACCGCCTGAAGCACTATTAGGTACACTTGATCCGTTAACAGGAGCCTGATCCGATCCGCTGTAATCAGAATACTTTAAAGTTAACTTATGCTTATTGCTGATGTTCCAGTCTAACTTAGCAAGCCACTTGGTATTCTTGGTAACGAAATTAGGACGCTGATCGTAAGAGCCTGCATCGTAACCGTATTTGGAAAGCAAATACTGCTTGAATTTCTCTAATGAGTCCTTAGGAGATGCAGACTGGTTATTTGCGGGAACCCCTGCCAGCCCGGTTGGCAACCATGTTGTAGGATTGGGAACCTGATTGTTTTCCACCTCAATGTTTCCAAAGAAGAACAATTTGTCTTTGATAATTGGCCCGCCTAAGGTTGCACCATAGCTCTTGTTTTTAGAGAAAGAAGCTTCAGGTAATTTAGTTTTACCCACATACTTACCCTGGAAAGTCTGATCTCTGTAGAAACCGTATGCCGATCCGTGGAAAGTATTGGTACCGCTCTTGGTAGTAATATTGAGGCCCGCACCGGTAAATCCTGACTGGCGTACATCAAAAGGAGCAATATTGATACTGATTTCATCGAATGTTTCAATAGAAATCGGGCTTGCTCCTCCACCAGGTAACGGATCACTTGACAAACCAAAGTTGTTATTGAGGTTTGCACCATCTACCTGCAGATTGTTGAAACGGCCATCCCGTCCGGCAAATGATGTTCCTGATGCCTGTGGTGTCAGCCTGGTCAAATCAGTTACACTTCTGCTATAAGAAGGTAATGTAGCAATTTGTCTTGCATTAATATTGGTGCTTGCTCCGGTTTTAATAGTGGTTGGCCTGCCTGATGCTGTAATAGTGATTTCACTTAATACACTTGCCTCGCCTGAAAGCGTAAATTGTGCGTTGAAAGCTTCACCCAGCCTCAGAGTCACATCCTGATAAGTTTGAGTAGCATATCCAACTGACTCTGCTGAAATTGTGTAAGGCCCCCCGATTCTTGCGTTGGGGATATTAAATACTCCGTTTTTCTGGCTCACGGTGAAATACTTCGTTCCTGAAGGAACATGTATTGCCGTAATCGTAGCACCCTCTAGTGCTTCACCACTTACCGACTTGACGAATCCGGTAATACTACTGGTTGTCACCTGTGCCTTAATGAAAAAAGGCGCAATCAGGCCAACAAATAGAATTGGTAAAATTCTTTTAAAGTTCATAAATCGTTGTTTTTTTGATGGTGCAAAGAAACTGAATTATTACCAATTAGCTTCTTTTTTTTATAAACTCCCAATGCTTTGGAAGCTTTTCGTATTGTGAATTGTGGATAATTATCATAACCTGAAAATCTCAGATTATCCAGGTGGTTTCATTGTGCTTTTATTTAAACCCATGCACTGCTTTAATTTACAGAAATCTGTTGCTGGTTTCCGGCGCTTCGTGCGCTTTACTTACATAATTGTTACTATTTGTTTACAATTGAAATATTAGTATCATAGGTCGTAACTTTGCAAAAATTAAAAGAAAATCATGATACTGGATACGATTGAAGAAGCTATTGAGGATATAAAAAAGGGAAAACTGGTGATAG